>JAESUE010000195.1 GCA_016763235.1 Pseudomonadales bacterium | reverse complement strand
GTGCAGCCAATGCACTCGTCTTCACGAATATAGGCGATGAGAGGAATATCTTTTTCTTCGCCGTGCTCTTCATCCAGTGGAATGGCCTCAACGCCTAATAAATCAGCAAGTTCCTGAATAGTGGCCTCGCCGCCTGGAGGGCAGCGGTTGATTTCCGCTTCTTCGCCGGTAATGGCTTCAGCGTAGGGGCGGCAACCTGGGTATCCGCACTGCCCGCACTGGGTTTGCGGGAGGATGTCATTAATTTGATCCGCAAGACTGTTGTGTTCCACTTTGAGGCGGACCGCTGCGAAACCTAAAATCCCGCCGAAAATAAGGGCGAGAGCGAGGATTGCTGAAATGGCGACTACTACTTCCATCTGTCTACCTTAGAGTTTTACTAAGCCACTAAAGCCTAAAAAGGCGAGCGACATTAATCCTGCCGTAATCATGGTGATGGACGCTCCCTGAAAAGGTTGCGGTACATCAATAACAGCTATGCGTTCTCTCATAGTCGAAAAGAGAATCAAAACGAGTGAGAAGCCAGCGGCTGCACCAAATCCATAGATGGCAGAGTCGAAGAGGGTGGTATCTTCTTTTTTAATATTCAGTAGCGCTACGCCTAATACCGCGCAATTAGTGGTGATCAGCGGTAAAAAAATACCTAACACTCTGTAAAGTAGAGGGCTTGTTTTATGAATAATCATCTCTGTGAGCTGGACAGTCACGGCGATGACAAGGATGAATGATAGTGTTCGAAGATATTGGAGGTCGAGCGGCGTTAAAATATAAGTGTAAGTAAGATAGCTCAGTGTAGAGGAGAGGGTGAGGACAAAAGTAGTGGCGAGCGCCATGCCGATAGCGCTCTCAACTTTGTTGGATACGCCCATAAATGGGCATAGGCCCAAAAATTGAACCAGTACAAAGTTGTTTACCAATATGGTGCTTATTAGCACCAAAAATATGCTTGTTTCAGTCATTAACGCCTGCTTTGGTTCAAGGAAGGCCGCGCATGAAGTGCTAAGCCCTTGCTTTAGCTCTGGAAAGGCGAGCTAGACCGCTATTATCCTGCACAGGATTATTCCGCACAAGGAGGTGGCGGAGAAATTAATGACTGATTTGTTATATTCATATGGCGGGAGTTTCTGTGTCGGACACAGTGAGGGGCATGCATGGTGCCTCGATTTATCAATTCAGCCCCTGACTGTTTCGTTGAGGGCTGAATAATACCGACGGGTTTGTGTTGCTCAGTTGGCGACTATTTTAAGCCATAAGTGCTTCTCTTTCTTGAAGAGCTGGTTTGTTTGTTCTTCTAAACTCTCCTGGAGACATGGACGCCCATCTTTTGAAAGCATGATAAAAGTTGGTGGGTTCAGAGAATCCAAGGCGGCTAGCAATTTCATCAATATTGATGTTTGTTTCTGTTAAGTATAGTTGCGCTTGTTTAAATCGAATGGACTCTCTTATGCCAACATAGGAGGTGTTTTCCTTCTTCAGGCGCCTTTGTAATGTTCGAGTTGTAACATTTAAGCGTCTTGCGGCATCTTGCATGGAAATGGGCCGCACCCCCATATTCTCCTGGAGATAACGAACAACTTGGCATTCAACGCTGTTTAAACGATCGAGTTCCAGCAAGTATTTTTCAGCTTGAGTTTCAAAACCTGAATTTAGCTCAGGATACCTTCCGGGAAGAGCTTGATCGAGCAGAGATGCATCAAAAATCATTGCACTCTGGCTTCGGTTAAAATAAACCGGCGCATCAAAGGAGTTAGTGTAGATATCTGAATAACCAGGGTCGGCATAGGATAGTTCTACACGATTGAGCCTGAATGGTTTTCTTGTTAGTTCAGAGAAAATCTTAAGAATACTGGTTAGAAACATTTCCGAATAACAGGGCTGAAGCGTAATGTCGTTGGCAACAGTGGGGGAATAGATCAACGTAGCTTCTTTCCCATCGATACTAATGTCCATATCCATAAAGGGGTGAAGCAACTCTCTGAAGCGATGGTAGTGGTCGACAGCATGATTGAGTGTATCGGAGGTGCCGATAAGAGAACCTATCAAATTGAGCGAATCTAAGCGTGTCATGTTTCCCATATGCAAGCCAAAGGCAGGGTTTCCCATTGATACGCCACAGGCACTATAAAGGGCATCCAGTTGCCCCAAGGTTAGCGTGGCTTTGGGGTCAGTGACACTATCAGCGGAAATGCCTACTTCATTGAGTAGCGTGCTGGCGTTTACACCATGCTTGATAGCGATGTTTATGAGGCTCGGTATCGTTATAGGGTTAAGGGAAATGGTTTGATCTGCTGACGAGTGTTTATCCATGTTGGTGCCATCCATTTTTTGTTATTTTATTTTTATTGCTCTCATCCTAAGGCAGCAATGATCCATGCTTTGCAATTCTTACAAGGTGTGGACACATGCCACAGTATCTTAAATTGGGCATAGCCGACAACTGAATTACACTTATACAGTGTAAAGATTTGTCGCATTCTATGTTTTTACACGACATTTTGTAAAAACATCACATATTGTCGTGTAAAAGCGACTATATCGTACTTCTCCTCCCTAATCACAGTGGTTGTTACGTTTTCTTTCATCATTAGAACAGTGCGATGACCACCCGCTATTTGTTGCTGCAACCCACATATACGCTGGGTGGTTTTGTTTCGTGAACGAATTAAATCATTTAGCAGGAATGACTTTTGTGTGTAACGATTTCTGCGTACAAAAATTAACCTTTTGTTACCTCCGATATGACTCCCTCCTTCTAAGCTCTTATTAGCACAGTGGGTTTGTCGCTTTTCATACTTGTATTTCGCCTGATTCATATATGAGTTCAACGAGCGATCATTCCCTGTAAAAGTTAAATAAAAACTTAAACCAAACGAATAATAGAGAAACTTACGGGGCTATTCCTGTTGGCTTCTCGTCATTGGTGCGTTTTTAAGTCGTTTGTTTGTTTGTATTTATGCTTGACAGGTGTGGCGCTTATTGAAAGCGGCAAAACGGGCCCGGCTCACTGTTCTTAAATTGCTATTTAAAGTTGCCTATTGGTGAGGTATTAGGATCTGACCAAGGGTATGAAAGCATTCGAGGGATAGAATGAGATACGCGACGGTTGTAGTATTTTGGTTAACCATGCACGCGCTCAATGGCGAAGTTATAGCGGCTGATAAGACAGCGGGTAAAGACCTTCAAATTGCCTTTTATGAGCAATTAGACTCCTACGATAAACAAGCCGCAGGGCTATTAAGCTTTGCGCCTTCAGGACGCTTACCACCTGAGGTATCAGGTGGTAAGCGTGGCGAAGAAAACGCTTCATCTGGTTTGCAAAATCTGTCTCTTTGGGGGCGAAGCAAGTTTGATACATCGATAGGTTTATCGCAAAGAACCGGTAGCTTATCTTGGAGTATTGCCAGTGACTTAAGCGGTAAGCGTGCTCCAAATATTTTGTCAGAGCTATCCTATGAGGGCTTGGAAATAAGAGGGCTTGAGCTTAAAAGTACGTTGTATTTTTTTGGCGGATTGATGGATGGCTCGTTTCTGGATCTCCGGTTGCACAGAGGCGTTATTACAGGCGGTGAAACCAGGGATTCTGACTATGATGGTGATAACAGAACCCAAGAATATAGCCGCAGCTTATCAGAAAATACCGGTGACTTTGTTTCTGATTATAGTTTTGCCTATGGGTTAAATGTTCTAAATAAGCAGGCAATAAGCGTGGCAGTTTTGGCTGGTTATTCGTTCCACCAGCAGTACGTGCGTAAAAAAAATGCAGTAAAAATTTCGCCTGATTCAGAATTAGTCGTGGGCAATCCAATTACAGGCTTGAACAGTACATACCAGAGCCAATGGCAGGGGCCGTGGATTGGTGCTAATTTTTCGCTACCGGGCGAAAAGCATCACCTTGCATTACAAGGAGAACTTCATTCTGCCTTTTATTATGCAGAGGCAGATTGGAATTTAAGAAATAGTTTTATGCACCCGAAAAGCTTTGAGCATAATGCAACAGGACTCGGCTGGGTTGTTGATCTCAGCTACTCCTATACGTTTGACTTTTCTCTGCGGAATGAAACAACGCTTGGCATTAGCTATCGCGCTGAGCAATGGGCGGCGAAGGATGGAGTCGATACACTCTATTTGGCGAGCGGCGAGGTCGTTTCCACAAAGCTGAACGAAGTGGCTTGGGGTGGTAATGCGGTATCTGTCCAGATTAAAATTCTTAGGTAGATGTTGAGCGGGCTTAATTGCGGTGAGGCGGTCATTATTTTATTAGGTCTAAGCTCTATGTGCTATTCTCGCGTCTCTCTGCATTCCCTCTGATAGACGTATAGCGGGTAACGCAATAGCTAAAATATCAGGAATATTTACCTATTTATGTCTTCATCTGACGTTCAACCCAGTGCTCTAGCCCGCTTGTTGCAGGTCTCTCATTTTTTAAAGCCCTATAAGCTTCAGATTGTCGGCGCGCTTATCGCGTTGATTTTCACTGCTGGGATTATGCTCTCAATAGGCCAGGGAGTGCGATTTATGGTTGACCAAGGCCTTGCGACAGCCTCTATGGACAGCCTTGGTAATACTGTCGGTGGGTTTATTGGCCTAACGCTTGCGCTAGCGGTAGGGACATTTCTGCGTTTTTATCTCGTTTCGTGGATTGGCGAGCGTGTAGTGACAGATATTAGAGAAGTCGTCTTTAGCCATGTTATCGACTTGCACCCAGGCTTTTTTGAAACCAACCTAAGTGGTGAGATTCAATCTCGTATTACTACTGATACCACCTTGCTTCAATCGGTGCTGGGCTCCTCTATTTCCATTGCGCTGCGTAATATCATTATGCTGTTTGGTGGTTCGACATTGATGTTGATTACTAATATAAAGCTATCCATTATCATTTTGGCTTCTTTGCCTTTTATTGTTTTCCCGATTTTATTGATCGGGAGAAGAGTTCGCAATTTATCCCGACAAAGTCAAGATCGCATTGCAGATGTAGGCACTTATGTCGGTGAGTCACTGCTTAATATCAAAACCGTCCATGCGTTTAATCACCAGCAGTTAGCAAAAGAGCGTTTTGATGGTTACGCCGAGCAAGCCTTTGAGACGGCAGTCACCCGCATTCGTTATCGCTCAGTATTGATAGCCTTGGCAATTACTCTGGTGCTGGGTGCCATTGGCGCGATGTTTTGGGTGGGTGGTCAGGATGTTATCAATGGCACCATCAGCGAGGGAGATCTGGCCGCCTTCGTTTTTTACGCGATTCTGGTGGCAATGTCTCTTGGTGCAATCAGTGAGGTGTATGGAGAGTTACAACGAGCTGGCGGTGCGACAGATCGCCTGGTTGAACTTCTTAATGCAAAGTCTCTAATTATTGATCCCGAAACTCCCGCTCATTTACCGGATAATCATCTGGGAGAAGTAGAGGTTAAATCCTTAACTTTCTCCTATCCCTCGCGGCCAGACCATCCAGCCTTAAAGAGTATCTCGCTCAAATTAGAAGCGGGGAAAACAGTCGCTTTTGTTGGGCCATCAGGCGCTGGGAAAACCACCTTTTTTGATTTGCTGTTGCGCTTCTATGACCCGCAAGAGGGTGGAATTTACATCGACGGCGTCAATATCCGTGATATAACGTTAGAGGAATTACGCAGGGATATTGCTGTTGTTCCCCAGTTGCCAGCGTTGTTTACTGGCACCGTAAAAGAAAATATCTGCTACGGTAAACCCGACGCGTCTTTCGATGAAATCAAAGCGGCTGCAAAAGCCGCTTATGCTGAAGAATTCATCGATCGCTTGCCTGAAGGATACGACAGTGATCTTGGGGAAGCAGGGGTGAGGCTTTCAGGAGGCCAAAGGCAGCGCATTGCTATCGCTCGGGCAATCCTCAAAAACCCAAAAATATTATTACTTGACGAGGCAACCAGCGCACTGGACGCTGAAAGCGAGAATATGGTGCAAAAGGCTCTTGAAGCGTTGACGGAAAAGCGAACAACATTTGTGATTGCTCATCGCCTTTCCACGGTTATTGATGCAGATCAGATTGCAGTGTTTGATCAAGGGCAGCTAGTAGAACTGGGAAACCACAAAGAATTAATGTCCTCAAGTGAACTTTATTCCCGACTTGCCGCCTTGCAGTTCAAAGAACCGCTAAGCAACTAAAACGTTTGCCAGATTGATGTGAATGGCTTTCCTAGATAAGAAAGCCACTTTGAGTAAAACTATCTATCTGGATTCAAAAGCTATTCGCAGTGATAACACCTTCAATATTTAGTAACTCGTTTAGCAGCTCAGCTGTTGGTGCTTTATCTATATCAACAAGGTTGTATGCGATTTCATTACGGCTTTTGTTTAATATATCAAGGACATTAATGTCGTTTTCAGCAAAAACTGCCAGCACATGACTTAAGACCTTGGGTACGTTCTTATTGGCGAAACCAATGCGGAAACCCTCTGACCTTTCAAGAATAAGAGTTGGGAAGTTAACAGAGTTTTTTATATTGCCATTTTCCAGAAAGTCCTTGAGCTGGTTAGCCGCCATAATCGCACAGTTCTCTTCTGCTTCAGCGGTTGAAGCGCCAATATGAGGCATCAGCAATACACCTTCTTTTCCGATCAAACTAGGTGTGGGGAAATCGGTGATATACATACCGAGCTGTCCTGATTCGATAGCACTTAATGCAGCATCACTATCTACGACTTCTTCTCTTGCGAAGTTTAGCAAGCGAGCGCCTTTCTTGAAGTATTTGACAGTATCCTGATTAATGGTGTGATAGGTTTCTTTGATAGCAGGCAAATGAAGGGTGACGTAATCCGACTTCGCCAATAACGACTGAATATTATCCATCTTCTGGACATTGCTCGATAGTCGCCATGCGGCTTCGATAGAAATTGCAGGGTCATAACCGAGCACGTTCATTCCCAGCTCAAGCGCCATATTTGCCACTCTGGAGCCGATAGCTCCTAAGCCTATAACCCCGAGAGTTCTTCCGTGCAGTTCTTGCCCTCGGAATTGTTTTTTCTCTTTTTCCAGTAATTTGCTTAGTTCTTTAGCATCATCAACAGAATGTTGCGTATTGACATAGTTGATGCCATTCACAATACCTCTACTGGAAAGTAACAGGCCAGTGAGGACAAGCTCTTTTACTGCGTTCGCATTTGCACCGGGTGTATTGAAAACGGGGATACCCCTCTCTGTGCAATCTGCCAGCGGAATGTTGTTGACGCCAGCGCCGGCTCTGGCGATGGCCTTTACTGTGCTATCAATTTCTGACACGTTTAATTTGTGGCTACGTAACAAGATGGCATCAGCACTAGGCAAACCCGCTTCAACTTGATAGCTCTCCGAGTCAAAGCGCTTGAGTCCCTTAGATGAAATATTATTATAAGTATTTACTTTATACATGCTTCATACTACCTTGATAAACCAGAAGTTATAGGGGGTAATTTGTTACAAATACCACTAAAAAGTGGGCTCAAGAGTCATCTTCGTTCTCAGAGAATGACTGGCACATATTCAAAGCCGGCTGCTCAGCATTTGGTGTGCCAACAATTTTTGCGGGCACCCCTACGACAGTGACATGAGGTGGGACATCGTTTAGTACGACGCTTCCAGCACCTACTTTTACGCCTTCTCCGATAACCACATTACCCAGGATTTTCGCCCCCGCCGCCACTAACACACCTTTCTTTATTTTTGGATGCCGGTCGCCGATGTCTTTCCCTGTGCCCCCCAAGGTAACAGATTGTAATATAGAAACATCGTCTTCTACGACGGCAGTTTCACCGATAACGATACCGGTTGCATGATCGAGCATAATGCCTGAGCCAATTTCTGCAGCGGGGTGTATGTCGATACTAAAAACTACTGAAATCTGGTTCTGAAAAAACAGCGCCAAAGACTCCCGCCCTTGGTGCCAAAGCCAGTGCGCGATTCTGTAGCCTTGTAATGCATGCAAACCTTTGAAGTAAAGAAAGGGCGTTGATACCTTACGGCATACTGGATCTCGTTCCTTAACGGCTCTTATATCATTGCGAATAGATTGCGTAATCTGAGGGTCATTAGTGAGGGCCTGCTCAATAATTTCTCTAATTAAAATTGCCGGCATCGTTGGGCTATCGAGCTTGTTCGAAAGGTGAAAGCTAATCGCCGCTTCGATCGTATCGTGATTAAGGATTGTTGAATAGAAGTAACTGGCGAGGAAGGGCTCCTCATCTATAAGAGTGACAGCTTCTTCTCGAATCAGCCTCCACAAGGGATCATTATTTAACTCGCGCACAGACATTCTAGTTTTCCTTAGTTCACAAAATTGATCTCGACCACATAGAGAAGGGTCTTAGTGGTCTTGTGTTTCGCAGTATATAATTCCTAGGGTCATGAGAACAATATGGTTACCGATAAATAGATACTGACTCTCATATTTGATCAAGCTGTGTTGGCGTAAGCCCATCCGCAACAAATTAGTTCTTTTACATGATTGACTGGTTGGTAGCAATCAGAATATCCGATGCTTGTTTTATTGGGCGAGAGGAAGCAGGAGAGGTATGAGCACTATAGCTAGCTTGCTAGATGAACTGGGAAACCATGTTAGTGGGTTTATCAGGAAATGCATTTCAATGTCGATTGGCGTCAATTAATCAAGGATTAGGTGCGTGAATATACATTTAATTTTATGCTGAGAATCTATATCCTTGCTTACGACTTCTTATGCAGGTTAGACATCGCTCTTGAATTGGCTTAAAAATTCAAACATACGTTTTAATAAAGCTGGAGAAGCGATGCATGATTCGCTATGATGCCGATTCTTCGTGCTTCTATAAACCTTAATAATAAGTTAAAGAGGCTGGATGCAAATAATATCATACTCCCCCAAGGCTTGCTTCATTGCCTAACTCTTTAAGTTTTTAATGATTATATAGGATTGTAATTAGGGAATTTTATGAATAAATCCATTGCTAACTGGCTGGTTGTTAATCGAAAACTGATGCTGATTTTTAGTACCTTGATTATGATCTTCGCTGGATTTGGAATTGCTAAAATCGGCTTTAATGGTGATTTTAGGCATATGTTTGGTGAGGAAAACCGTGACTTAATGACCCTTGATGCCATTGAAGCTGAATATTTACAGGCTGATAATGTCGTTTTCCTTATTAAACCCAGTAATAACAAGATATTTAGTAAAGATACTCTGATTATTGTTCAGGAGCTAACGAACACTTTATGGAAAACACCTTTTTCTATTCGTATTGACTCTGTCAGTAACTACCAACGCTCATCGTCAGTTGATGACGTTTTTACAGTTGAACCATTGGTTGAAGAAGCTAGCAACCTTACTGAGGAAGATGTACGTTCCATTAGCGAATATGCGAAACAAGATGCTTATTTAAAGAAAGGCCTTGTATCAGAGGCTGAAAATGTCACTTCGCTCATTATCACACTCGCACTACCGACAGACCCGGTTAAAAGATTACCCTCCGTGATGGAAATGGTTGAGTATTTGAACGGGGTTAAAACCGATTTAGAGACGCAAAACCCTGGCATGGAAGTCCACTTTATGGGGGGGCCATCATTAGAGGCTTCAATGGTTGATGTGGTGAAGGATGACCTCAGTGTCTTGATGCCAATCACAGTGCTCGTTTCTTTTTTTACTTTGGGTTTTTTACTGCGTTCAGGTACATCGGTTCTAGGTACCGTCTTCATTATTATCACTGCTAATGTGTTGACCATGGGCGTTGTTGGGTGGTTAGGGTTTAGCCTGACGCCGACTTCTATGATGGCGCCGATCATGGTGCTTATATTGGCAATGGCTGATAGCGTTCATGTGTTAACGCAATATATTGTCGCCTTTCGGGAAGGCAGGACGAAAGAAGAGGCCATGAAAATAAGCTTGGAATCGAATATGCTTCCGATTTTACTCACCAGTGTCACCACGGCAGTGGGTTTTCTGGGCATGAACTTTAGTGAATCTCCAGCCTTTCATGACTTTGGAAATATCACCGCAATCGGTGTTTTGTGCGCATTTTTATACACTCTTACTTACCTGCCGGGAATGGTTCTATTAGTTCCCATGGAGCCAACAGAAAAACCCTTGCAGCTGACACCTTTTATGGAAGCTTGGGCGCGAGTGGTGATCAAGTTTCAGAAACCTCTTTTGTGGGGCAGCGCAATCATCATTCCTTTGATATGCGCATTCATTCCTCAGAATGAACTGAATGACAATATCATTGAATATTTTGATGAATCTACCCCACTTTCTACGGCGGTCACGTTTGCCAATGAACACCTGTCTGGGTTTCAATATATTTTATTCTCCCTCGACTCTAAAGACCCAGGGGGTGCTAACGAACCGGAGTTTTTGCAGAAAGCCGATGATTTTTCAGAATGGCTTCGCAAACAAGAGCACGTAGCTCACGTATTTTCATATGCCGATATTATGATGAACTTGAATAAAGCGATGCATAATGATGACGATGCATACAAAGTTGTTCCCGAATCTAGGGAGCTTGCATCGCAGTATTTGTTGCTTTATGAAATGTCGTTGCCCGCTGGCAATGATTTAACTCGCGACGTGAATTCAGAGAGATCCGCTATCAGGGTGATGATTTCTCTTAACACTGTGCCAAATAAAAGCCTAACCGCCATAAACCAATCCGCTCAGCAGTGGTGGGAAGATAATGCGCCGGAATACGATTACACAGGTGGCGGTAGCCGCTCTCTGATGTTCGCTAATATTGGCCAGATTATCGTGATGGACATGCTTACAGGCTCTAGTATAGCGTTATTTATTATCACCTTGATTATCCTACTTGGGCTTAACTCCATAAAGTACGGTGTGATTAGTTTGGTACCAAATGTTTTTCCCGCAGCTGTCGTATATGGATTCTGGGGGATTTTGGTAGGAGAAGTTAATCAGGCTGCTGCGATGTGTTTTAGTATCAGCCTTGGCTTAGTGGTCGATGATACCGTCCACTTTCTTACCAAGTATATTAAAGCGCGAAAATGCGGAAAAACATCTGAAGAAGCCGTGTATTATGCATTTTCGACTGCAGGAGCCGCTCTGTTGGTAACGTCCGTTGCGATTATTTCCGGCCAACTGGTGATGTTGGGGTCGAGTTTTGTACCGAACCAAACCACCGCGTATATGTTGTCATCTATTTTAGGTGTCGCTTTGATCCTTGATTTTTCTTTATTACCACCGGTATTGATGCTGATAGATAAGAAGCGCGAAGCTAAAATAGCCGCAAAAAATTTAACGCAAAACCAATTTGCGGAAAAGGAAGTTGATATTGATGTGGCGGCAGGAGCAGGTTCTGTAGAAGTGGTAATGGATAAATCAAAGGTGCTTACTTAGGTATAACAAGCTAAAGCCAAGCATTTAAGAGGGCACTCTTTTTAGCGAAGGGTGCCTTTTTGCGTTATTTGAACCAAGAAAAATCTGTCGGAAGATATTTTTTATATTAGCTCGGTTAAGATAAAATAGATGATTTATGCAGTGATGGATAGTGAGTTGAATAGCTACGGGAGGGGGGTAGACCAGAGGTTTCCAGCAAGCGGTATTGATGACTTTTAGCTTCTTATTATATCTTTATTAGGCTTCAGCAGCGGCAGTAGTAGTAGAAATAAACT
The DNA here is from genome assembly GCA_016763235.1 of Pseudomonadales bacterium. GTDB lineage: Bacteria > Pseudomonadota > Gammaproteobacteria > Pseudomonadales > UBA3067 > UBA3067. Next base: position 2,365 of record JAESUE010000195.1, on the reverse strand, counting down.
AGCTCCAGTATTTATACTGAATTTTTGCAGTGGTGAATATAGGTGCCGATTATCATAGATAATGAAAAGTAGCTATTTATCTTGTGCTTAAATTTGCACGTAATAACGCTAGAAAATGATCATTTTCTGCCTTTTTTCTCAGGTTTTAACTTAGTGTAAACGTAACTACTCAGCGAACGCTGTTACGCACGAATTTGAGCGTGAGCTGAGTAGTTACATGTGAACAATTACGGGAATATACCTTCAGGCTTGGTTATTTCTCGGCAACAAAAATCCCATAGCGCCACGCATCGGACATAAGCAAGGGGTATTGCAGTTCGGCAGCCGTTACATTTTTATTCTGTACCTTGTTTCGAATTCTTAGAAACTCTGCAATGCCGATGACACGCTTGGCAAGCTGGGATACTGCCCACATTCGATGTGACGAGGGAACAACATTTTTAGAGGCGTCAGTAAAATCGATATTTTTAAATCCTACATCTGCGAGATCTTTTTTGAATCGTTCTTGCCCCCAAAGATGAGGTACCGCCCACCCATCCAGCCAATCATGCAGCATGCCTTCGTAACGCTTTTCTGGCGTAATGTCATTCAGAAAGCCATCCGCCACAGCGACTCGGCCTCCCGGTTTTAAAATTCGATAAGCTTCTTCTAGAAATTCTTTTTTGTTTTCAGCGTAACAGACACTTTCCATTCCCCAGACGACATCAAACGTGTTGTCTTCGAAGCCCGTTTCGAGAAAGCTTCGCACCTGGTAGTTGACACGAGAATCCAGGTTTCTTTCTTTTGATAGCTTACGCGCTTTTTTTAGCTGGAATTCGCAGATATTTATTCCAGTACACTCGACGTCATAGTGATTTGCCAGCCATAAGCAACTTCCACCGATACCACAGCCCGCATCAAGAATTTTATCTCCGTCTTTAATTCCCGCTTTTTGTGCAAGAATCCGGTTCATGTTCAGCACCGCTGTCTTGTGGCGAGTGTGGTCTGCGTCGTAATAGCCATAATGAAGAGAGAAGTTATTGCCGGTTTGCCAGACAAGGCGGTAATCAATGTCACAGTCTTCGTAATATTTGATGATTTCCTGCTCTGTCATGGTGAAAGTATTCCTGATAGTGGCTTTTTATTTTTTTCTGCAGCACTTTTTCTGTGCCTATTAGGGGGGGGAATGTTAGCACAAAGGTGAAAGTATTTTGAATTGTTTTGCATCTTGCTACCCTTAAAATCGATGCTATTCTTTTGTGCTTTTTTAAAGGTGCTGCGAGGTAGCTGTTTGCTGGAGGGTGTCTCAGTGGTACACGACAGGATTTGGCTTAATCATCATGGCAAAAAAGTTTCTGAACGATTAGCCACTGACCGTTGGTTTTGGTAAAGGAGAGGAATTCTGTGTGAAACAGGGCTTCATAGAGAAAGCGGACTCTGGCAGTGGCAATAGGCCCCTTTTGATTAATTGAAATGATTTCCATATCGTAGTCTTCACCAATTTGGCTGGGCGCGGATACATTACTTACAAATTGAAGGTATTTGGCCAGGCTATGGCGAATATGCTCTCCTTCGTAAAAGCCAACAATAGAGGCGTGGGGGTCAAAAAGGGCTTTCAGCTTTTTTGTGTCGCTGTGGTAAAGGCCTTGAAAATAGTTCTCGATGCTTCTAACCAGAGCGGGATAGTCGCTGTAATCCGACTGTTCTTCGTGTTCCATAAGAATACCCTGCTTTTGTTTTCGAAGTGGATCTCTTTCGTTGAGTAGTTACCGTTTCACATGTGATAAACCTAGGCTAACAACCCGCCCGTGGCAAGATTGTTTTACGCGTGTGGGATAACAGCCATTATGCGATAATCCTTTGCATTACTGACCCTGCTACAGATAAGGAGAGATTGTGAACTTTGTAACACCCGATTTATGTGATGAAAACCCAGAGATTATTTCCGTGCTTAGCCCCATGCTTAGAAATTATGGGGGGCATAAAGCATTTCATGGTGAAATCGTTACAGTTAAATGCTTTGAAGATAACTCTGTTGTCAAAGAACAAGCGAGTGAAGCGGGTAATGGTCGGGTGATGGTGGTGGATGGTGGTGGCTCAACACGCTGCGCTTTGCTCGGTGACTTGATTGCTGAAAAGGCATATGAAAACGGCTGGGCAGGTTTTGTAATCTATGGCTGTATCCGTGACGTGGATGCGATTGCGAGCCTAAACCTTGGCGTGCAGGCGCTTAATAGCATTCCCATAAAAAGTGTACGCAAAGGAAGGGGAGACCTGAACATAAACATCACTTTTGGCGGTGTTACGTTTAAACCTGGGCACTTTATTTATGCAGATAACAATGGTGTGATTATATCTCCAGATGCTCTTAAGCTTCCTTGAGCCT
>JAESUE010000194.1 GCA_016763235.1 Pseudomonadales bacterium | reverse complement strand
TTGTGGGGTTGCAGCCGAAAGAGGGCGCGTCCATACCCGGTATACGCCGTTGGCCAGAGGCCTATCTACCTAAAATATTTGAGCGTAGCCGCATTGATCAGGTCATAGATATTGATCAAGTGGACGCGGAGCAAACAATGCGTGCTCTCGCTGAAAAAGAGGGGATTTTCTGCGGTGTATCCTCCGGCGGTGCCGTAGCGGGTGCCTTGCAGTTATCAAAAAAACTTCAAAACGCGGTTATAGTTGTGATCATTTGTGATCGTGGTGATCGCTATCTTTCAACCGGTGTTTTTGACAAAAGCTAGCGGGTATCCCTAAGCCTTACCAAGAGCCTTCTGCTTTTTTCATTAAGCCGTACCCACAGCAAACTAAACCACACAACTCTCTATAGATGTATATACATGGCCAAACGAAGATATAGAAAAAGAAAACCAGTGCCCACCGAGCCGGTAACGGTAACGATAGAAAGCCTGAGCCACGATGGCAGAGGCGTTGCACGTGTAGAAGGCAAAACATTGTTTGTAGATGGCGCTCTACCAGGAGAGAAGCTGGAGTGTAGCTATACGTTCGTTGGCAGTCGGCATTCTGAAGCGAAGGTAGACAAAGTATTAACAGCTTCACCTGATCGCGTTGAACCTCACTGCTCAAAGGCGATGATTTGCGGGGGATGTAACCTCCAGCACATGTCTCCCAGTCAGCAAATTAACGCCAAACAGCAGGCTCTATCCGAGCAGCTTCTTCATTTTGGAGGCGTTGAACCCTCTTCGTTAATGAAGCCGCTACAAGGCGATATATGGGGCTATCGACGCAATGCTCGTCTTGGGGTTAGGTATGTCGCAAAAAAAGGTGGCGTCTTGGTCGGGTTTCGCGAAAAACGGAATTCATTTATTACCGATGTGGACACGTGCCCAGTGTTAGATAAGCGTGTGGGTGAATTGATCACCCCATTGCGGGAGTTATTAGCGGGTCTAGAGGCGAAGACCAGCATTCCTCAAATTGAAGTTTCCCTTGGAGATGAACAGGGTGCTTTAGTCTTCAGGCACCTTGATGATATTTCAGAAGAGGACGTTCTCTGTCTGCAAGAGTTTGGCGCTGAACATCACCTTTGGGTGTATTTACAGCCAGCCGGCCCTGATACTGTACGCAGAATCTACCCCGATTCTATAGACGCCTATCTAAGCTACCAGCTTCCTGAATGGTCTTTAGATATGTTGTTCCTCCCAGTGGATTTTACGCAAGTAAATGCATCCATCAACCAAATGATGGTAAAGCGTGCATTAGAATACCTGGAGCTCAAAGAGGATGACCGAGTTCTAGATCTCTTTTGTGGTCTGGGTAATTTCACGCTGCCAATCGCAAAGCATTGTAGCGAGGTAATTGGGGTTGAGGGTAGTGAGGCTATGGTGGAAAGGGGGGGGATGAATGCCTCTCACAACGGTATTTCTAACGCTCAATTTTATAGTGCCGATCTGACTAAAGACTTTCGAGAGCAAACTTGGTCAAAGGGTGGGTTTGACAAAGTTCTTTTGGATCCGCCTCGATCTGGTGCTTTGGAAGTTGTCAGAAATATTTCACTATTAGACCCTAAACGAATTGTGTACGTCTCTTGCAATCCAGCAACACTTGCTAGAGATGCGGGGGAATTGTGCAGATTAGGTTATAAGTTGCTTAGCGCAGGGGTGATGGATATGTTTCCCCATACAGCTCATGTTGAATCAATCGCAGTGTTTGAAAAATAATGGTTAAAATTCGTGAAGAGCATTACATTCATTCAGATGGTGAAATAAATCTTGATGATTGGTTGATCAATATCCAGGCGAGAAGTGGCTTTTCGGATATAGATCCTCTTCGTCGTGCCTGTGAAATGAGTCGGAACGCTATAACAGGCGCTCAGCGTGAAGGCTCGCAGTGGGCAGTAGGGGTGGATAGCTTCCAGATGGGTCTGGAAATGTGCGAAATCCTTATCGGGCTTAATCTGGATATCGACTCTCTTGTTGCAGCGGCTATATATCGTTCGGTTCGAGAAGAATATATTTCACTGGATACGGTTCGTGATGAGTTTGGTGAAAGCGTCGCAGTTCTAGTGGTAGGTGTAACGGAAATGGCTGCCATTGGGCAATTCCTGAACCCGAAGCGTAAAGCGGCATTGGGTAAGAAAAAGGCTCAGCTGGAAAATATACGTAAAATGCTTATCTCGATGGTCGACGATGTACGCGTTGCGTTGATTAAGATTGCAGAAAGAACCAGTGCTATTCGTGCAGTGAAAAACTCCCCACAAGAACGACAGGTTCGCGTTGCCAGGGAGATTATGGATGTGTACGCCCCTTTGGCCCACAGGCTTGGTATAGGCCACATCAAGTGGGAATTAGAAGACCTTTCTTTCCGATACCTGCAGCCGGAAGCGTATAAAAAAATTGCCAAGTTACTTGCTGAAAAGCGTATTGAACGAGAAAAATACATTGAAGATGTTCTTGATGGCATCAGATTAGAATTAAAGAAAAATCACATCGAAGCGGATATTAGCGGTCGCGTTAAACATATCTATAGCATTTGGCGTAAAATGCGCCGCAAAAATCTCGATTTCTATCAGATCTATGATGTGCGAGCGCTACGGATTTTAGTGCCGGATGTGGCGTCCTGTTATACCGTTCTGGGGCTTGTTCATGCTCTATGGAGGCACATTCCAAAAGAGTTTGATGACTATATTGCCACCCCGAAAGAAAATGGCTATCGCTCGTTGCATACGGCTGTTATTGGCCCTAAGGGGCGTATACTTGAGGTGCAAATTCGAACCCAAGAAATGCATGATGAAGCGGAGCTGGGTGTTTGTGCGCACTGGCGTTATAAAGAAACACCTCACTCCAAAGTTGAGCGAAGCTACGAAGATAAAATTACGTGGCTGCGCCAGGTTCTTGAGTGGAATGAAGATGTTGGTGAGCTTCAAATTGATGACTTGGCGGAACAATTTCAAGTTGATTCTGCAAATGAGCGTATATATGTGTTCACGCCTGAAGGCCACGTGGTTGATATGGCCGTGGGTGCAACGCCAGTAGATTTTGCCTATCACATCCACACCGAGGTAGGGCATCGTTGCCGTGGTGCAAAAGTGAATGGGCATATTGTGCCGTTGAACCATGTTCTTGCAACGGGGCAGCAGGTAGAGATTTTAACCAGAAAAGAAACCGAGCCTCGAAGGGATTGGTTAAACGCAAATTCTGGCTACCTGCACACTGCGCGTGCTAGAACAAAAGTACAGCATTGGTTTAAACAGCAGGCGCGTGGTAAAAATATTATTGATGGAAAGGCTCTTGTGGCGGTTGAATTCAAACGCCTTTCTTTTAAAAACATCGATCTCGATAAGCTTGCTGAAAAAGTGAATTTAAGATCTCCGGAGGATTTGTTTGCGGCGGTGGGCGCCGGTGATTTGAAAATTAGCCAAGTGATTAATGTGCTGAATAATCATTTAAAAATATCTGAAGTTGGAAATAAAACAACGTTGGACCGGGTTTCCAAACAAAAAATAAAATCTGGCTTGGAGCCTGGCGTTACTATTGATGGCGTGGGTAATTTAATGACCCAAATTGCCAAATGTTGCAAACCTGTTCCTGGTGAACCGATTGTCGGTTATGTGACACTAGGGCGTGGCGTCACGGTTCATAGTAGTGAATGTGGGCACTTAGAGCAGCTTAGCAAACAAGGGCGAGATCGCTTTGTTGAGGTGAGCTGGGGCGATGATTAGCAGGACCAATACTATCCTGTGGATATACATATAAGCTCTTTTGACCGACGAGGACTGCTGCGGGATATCACTGAAATATTGGCGAAATGCCATGTGAATGTTATCGCAGTGAACACTCTCTCCAACAGGAATAACAGCACTGCTGATATGAAGTTAACACTTGAGGTTAATGGGATAAACGAGTTAAGTCGTGTCCTGACGAAAATTAACCAGCTTTCGAATATTATTGACGTTAATCGAATTAGCTCTTGATAGGTAAAAGGTCTTAAGCAATGAAAGAAAGCGCTGATCCACTCGAAAACCTTCGTACCATTATGGCCTGTTTACGCCATAAAGAATACGGTTGCCCATGGGACTTAGAGCAGACACCAAAAAGCATTGCGCCTTACACAATTGAAGAAGCTTATGAGGTCGTTGACGCCATTGAAGGTGGCAGTATTGATCACCTTAAAGAAGAGCTGGGTGATTTGCTTTTACAGGTGGTTTTTTACTGTCAAATGGCAGAAGAAAAAAACCAGTTCACCCTAAACGATGTGGCGGAAGGCATTAGTGAGAAGCTGCTACGACGCCATCCCCATGTGTTTCCAAACGGTGATATAGATTCCTTTGGGCAAGTCTCGGCCATACAAAGTGCACAAGAAGTTGAAAAGGTTTGGGAAAAAATTAAAAAAACTGAAAATGTAAAACCCAAGAAAGAGGGTGTATTAAGCGGTGTTGAAAGGGGTATTTCCCCAATGAAACGCGCTATCAAAATGCAAAAGGCTGCGGGTACCGTTGGTTTTGACTGGAAAGATGTCGCCCCCGCCTTAGGAAAGGTTGAAGAAGAAACCAATGAATTAAAAGAAGCGATAGATAAAAGTGAGCCCTCTGAAAAAATTGAAGAAGAGTTTGGTGACCTATTGTTTGCCTCAATGAATGTTGCGCGGTTTTTAAAGTTTGATCCGGAAATGGCGCTAATTCGTGCAAATAGAAAATTCGAAGCGCGCTTTAAACTAATAGAAAAACACGTTGCCGCTAGCGGAAAAGGCTGGGATGATTTTAGCCTGAAGGAGCTGGATGTTTTTTGGGAAAAAGCAAAGCTTGAACTCTATCAAACCCCTTCATTAGGACTAACTGAATAATGGCGGCGCCCAAAACAAATGTGTTGGTAGATGGCTTCGGCCGCCGAGTAAGCTATTTGCGCTTATCTGTCACTGATCGTTGCGATTTTCGTTGCGTATATTGTATGGCAGAAGAAATGACATTTGTTCCACGAAAAGAAATACTCAGTCTTGAGGAACTGGCTTTGGTCAGTCAGGCGTTTGTTGAATTAGGCGTGACTAAGATTCGATTAACAGGCGGCGAGCCTTTAATTAGAAAAGATATTCAAACACTGGTAAAAAATATAGCAAAACTACCTGGTTTAGAGGAGCTGACACTGACTACAAATGGTTCTCAGCTTTCACGGCTCGCCCCTTCTCTTTTTCAATCGGGTTTAAACCGAATTAATGTAAGTTTGGATACTCTTAAAGCAGATCGATTTAAAGAAATAACCCGTACGGGAGATCTTGCGAAAGTATTAAATAGCATTAAAGTAGCAAAAAGCGCAGGGTTTAATAATATTAAAATCAATAGCGTCATCCTTAAGGGGCGTAATGATGATGAAATACTTGATCTTGCAAGGTTTTCTATTCGAAACAACCTTGATTTAACCTTTATAGAAGAAATGCCTTTGGGGCTTATTGATGAACAGCAGCGGGATGAGCGCTTTATTTCCAGTGCGGAAATTCGAGAGCACCTTGCTAGAATATATAAACTTACGTCTTCTTCGGAAAAAAGTGGTGGTCCAGCGCGTTATTATTTTGCAGAAGGCCATGATACGCGTTTTGGCTTTATTTCTCCTCACAGTGAAAATTTTTGTAGTAGCTGCAATCGTGTACGGGTAACGGCTGAAGGGCGTTTGCTTCTTTGTTTGGGGAATGAGAACTCTATTGATTTAAGGGCTATTACTCGCAATAAGCCTGGCGATGTTGATGTTCTCAAAGAGGCCATACAAAACGCAATGGTGTTAAAGCCAGAGCAGCATCACTTTAACGATGCTGAGCAGGTCAAAATTGTAAGATTCATGAATGCAACAGGCGGGTAGTCGCACGTGGTAGTGTTTCGAAGTCTGTCGCAGTTGTCGGTTTTTAAAATTATCGTATTTTGTTTGGTTTTTTTTCAAATTCAAGTGTATGCAAAATCACCCTCTAAACCTGCCCAGTTTGCGAGTCAAACGCAAATTATCAGTAAGGATGTATTTGAATATACTATTTCAAATTCTAAAAACATTCCTGAATTAACAAACATTAAAGCACTTAAAATAGCAGTCGACTCCACAAACTTAAAGTTTGAGGCGGTTTCCCTTGTTGTAAAGAATTTGTCGATTATAAAATATTATATTGATGATGTTGATGCGCTATTTTTTATCGGCTATTTACTGGATAACAACATATACTGGGCAGCAAAAGAAATTTTTGATGCCGTTCTTGTAGAGAGAGATGAGGGCCTAAGCGCGCAAGCGTCTTATTATATGGGCCGTTATTTTTTCGAGCGTAAAGGTTGGGAGCACGCTGCAGAGTACCTTGCGAAAGGTAATGAATATAGGTCAGATTATCAGGCGTCACATGTGAACTTAATGTTGGGTGTTTCACGACAACAGTTAAAAAAGCACCGGGAATCTCTTTCTTTCTACCAAAAAATAAAACCCGACTCAGACTTCTTTCGTTACGCACAGCTAAATACGGCTATCGCCTTGCTTAAACAAGGTTGGTGGGCGGATTCATATCGGGTTATAAGAAAAACAGTCATAAATTCAGCATCAAAAAAAGGGGATGAATTTATTAATCGTGCATACCTTATACTGGGCTACGGAATGCTTCAAAGTGAATATAATAAAGATGCCAGTGAAGCATTTAAGAATATTGAAGAGGATAGTACCTATGCTCAACGGGCAATGCTTGGCTTGGTGTTTTCCTCGATGGGGGGCGACGAGTTTAGCTATGCGCGAAATATGTTGGCACTTATAAAAAGGCAGGAACATAAATCCCTAGTGGTCGATGAGGCCTACTTGCTTGATGCCTATGTGTTAGAGCAAATGGGCATGCACGACAGAGCACTTAAAGAGTACCAACAAGCACTTTCTTATTACGAATTAAAAAGTCGCTTAATATCGTCACTGTTAGGATCAAAACAACAATACTCCAGCAAGATTATGATGGCCATAACATTTAATAATACCCGTTTGGATTTGAATGACATTTCTTTTGATCTCGGCGCTCTTTCAGAATCAGTCGTTAGCGTGGATTATCGCTTTTTACTTGAGTTGGAAAAGTGGGGTGACTCTAAACTCTTACCATTAAGCATCAATAAGCGCTTAAGCTTATTGATTAATCAGCACCAAGCGGCTGCTCTTAATGACGCTGGCTTATTGTTAAAAAGTAGGCAGGTATCACTGCAAAGCTATGAAAGCCAATGTCGTTATGCAGTAGCACGTCTGTTGGATGAGGCCCATCTTCAGTGAGGCCGCTTATTCAAGTACTGCCGTTGATTGTTCTTTGTTTCCTTGCTGCTTGTGTTAGTAGTGAAGGAAAGAGAATTACTTTGGCTAACCTAGATTCCGAATTGACAAAAAAAGAACCGCAAGCGCGGGTGTTAAATTCAAAGGAAAAAGTAATTTCAAGTCTATCTGAAAGACACACGCTTGAAATCAAGCATGCCTATGACCAGTTTTTAGAACACGCCCCAGAAGATTCTTCTTATCGTAAAATGGCTATTCGCCGTCTCGCTGATATCGAGCTTGAGATTAGTCGAAATGCGGCCGATCATCATGAGAATGAAGAGCGTGAACTAACAGCTGATATTTCTCAAGAAAGCCTGCAGTTGTTGCTGAACCCACTGGCTTTATATAAAGATTTATTGCTCAAGTTTCCAAACGCAAAAAATAATGATGAAATTCTTTATCGTTTGGCACATATATCGGAAAAAATTGGAAATACAACGCAGTCTATCGCTTACTTGGAAAGATTGGTTCGTGAGTTCTCAAAATCGGCCTATTTTGATGAAGCTCAGTTTCGCATTGCGGAAAAAATGTTCGCAAATGGTCATTATTCTCGGGCTGAAGTGGCATATTCAGAGGTGATTTTTTCACAGAAGCGCTCAATATTCTACGAAAGATCACTCTTCAAGCGAGGCTGGTGTCGATATAAACAACACTACTATGATGAAGCGGTGGATGATTATTTATTAGCCATTGGAGTGCTGAAAGACAGCGCTGAAAAACAGGCGTTTTTGGAAACAAAGTCAGCTAAATACTATAAAGCTATCGCACTGGCATTTTCCCAACACGGTGACAAAAAGGCAATTGAAAAATATTTTCAGCAAGAGGTGCCGGAAGCTCAAATCTATAAGATCTATCAGCAGGTTGCTTTTTTGTATCTCGGACAGCACCGATATTTTGATGCTGCAACGCTGTATGCGTATTTTCTCGAGCTTCACCCTGATAGCGTGTTCTACTTTGAAGCCTTTAATGAAAATGTAAAAATATGGAAAGAGAGCGGGTTTAAAAATAAGTTTATTGAGAGTATTGAGGATTTCTATTTCGCATACCGCCCTGTTGATGAAAATAACGCTCGAAGGGTGAGAGTCAACCAGTCAACTATAACACCTTTGTTGGAACGATATGGCCTTGCCATTGCCAGTCATTACCATGAGTTGGCCTTGGAACAGCTCAGTGAAAAGAAGGCAATTTTTCACGTAAATGCAGAAAAATCCGAACAGTGGTATTTGCGCTTTATTGAGGATCTTTCAACTACTGAAACGGCTGTTACCACCTTTTATCAGTATGCAGAATTGCTTGTGCAGATGGAACAGTTAGAAAAGGCCCTGCTTTTTTATCAAAAAGCAGCCTACGAGAATAAATATTTAAAACATAGAGAAGCTGCTTATGCGCTGGTTACATTAATAGGCAGCGTTCCCGAAACGAAGGGAGATGAAAAACACGCATGGCTACTATCTCAAATAGAAGCAGCGGAAAAGTTTTGCAGCCATTTCCCCAGTGATGTGAGAGCGGGGAGTGTAGCCGTTCATGTGGGGGGGAATGCTGCAAATAGTGGTAAATTTACCCAAAGCATACATTTGCTAGAAGCGTGTCGTGGTTCTGGGGTTATTCTTAATAATAATTTCCGTATTGTTCTAGCAAATTCTTACTTCGAACTTGCTGACTTTTCTAATTCGGAGAAGATCTTCACGGAAGCACTGAACGAAAAAAATCTTTCTAAGATTCAGAAGAAAGTCCTCAATGAACGCTTGGCCTTATCTATTTTCCGTCAGGGGGAGCTTGCACAAGATAACGGCAATATTGAGATGTCTATCGCTCATTTTTCCCGTATTGCTGGCCTTTTACCTCAGTCATCGGTCGCTGCAATGGGGCTTTATCAAGCGATTTCCATATCTATGTCCAGCGGTGAGTTTCAGCAAGCGATAGAGATGAGTAAACGCTTTCGCAGTTTATTTCCTCAAAATAAATTCACTCCAGATGTTTTGAAGAGTCTGTCTATTGCTTACCTCAATAC
>JAESUE010000193.1 GCA_016763235.1 Pseudomonadales bacterium | reverse complement strand
TCTGATCAATATTTAACGAAACCCTTTAGTAAAGATGAATTACTGGGGGCTATCAGAGATCACGCCCAAAGATAGCGGCCTCTTACAGCTTCTTAATCAACACCCAAACGACAGGAAAAAAACATGCGTGTACTTATCATTGATGACTCGCCCACCGAAATGTTCAAACTAAAATCTATTCTGGAAAAACATGGCCATGAAGTCATTGAAGCCACTGATGGCGCGAATGGGGTAAATGTTGCGCAAAAAGAATTACCCGACTTGGTGCTGATGGATGTTGTTATGCCTGGGTTAAATGGCTTTCAAGCAACACGCCAGTTAACCAAAAATGATCAAACAGCCCATATTCCAGTCATCATGGTAACAACCAAAGATCAAGAAACTGACCGCGTTTGGGGTAAAAGACAAGGCGCTACAGACTACCTGATTAAACCCGTTGAAGAGTCCACATTAATCAAAACTATTGAAAATGCGTTATCCTCGTAAGGGCCTATAAACATGAGCAAAGTAAACGCCGCCTACCGAACACTGCATGATTATTCTTCACGCTGCAAAGAAACATCAACAGGCCTGCCAAAAACAGAAGAGCTTAAAAAATACTGGAGTGGCATTGGCTTTAGCCTGGAAGGGAAAAACTATGTTGCGCCATTAAATGAAACTGCAGAAATTTTACAAATCCCCGCTTATACAAGCGTTCCCGGTGTGAAAAAATGGCTTCGTGGTGTTGCTAATGTTCGTGGCAAACTACTGCCTGTTTTGGACTTATTAAGTTTCCTAAACAGCGACAAAAAGGCCAATATTAAAACGCGCCGATTGCTTGTTATTGAAAAGAACACGCTATACAGCGGCGTTATTGTCGATAAAGTATATGGAATGCAGCACTTTGATACCGATGATTACTCAGAAGAAATCTCTGAAGAAAACAATAAAACCGCACCCTATATCACTGGCTCGTACTCAAGAGACGGAGAAACTTGGCGTGTCTTTAGTCCATATAGGCTTTCCGAAGACCCCGATTTTATCAATGTTGCGTCATAAGAATTTATTCTAAAGAAAAATATAATTCGGCCATTCGCGTATAACCCTCGCTAAAGAATCTCTTTTACACAGAGGAGATTGCAACTACTCAGTGAACTCTGCAAGAGTTCAGATTGCGTTAAAACTTGAGCACGCGCTGAGTAACGACAGAAAATATTATATCGAATGCGAGGGGTTTATACCTCCCCTTCTCTCCCCAAAAACAAAACATTTACCTCTCTCGCCAGAGCAAGATATTTTTCCTTGTAAGAACTTCCCTCGCATTACATTCCCAATATCATCCATGCTGGAAAATAATTTAGTTAACAATCTGTAACTACCCCTATCAATTTGAATATATTCACTACACTTGTTACAGGAATAATTTTTAGCCTATTTAACGTCAGCATTTAACATTAGCATTTAACTACCGGCCAGGAGCCAAACTATGAAGCCTCAAGCAGGAGCGATACCCAATATCGAATCCAATCGTTCTATTCCACTTCTCGTGGTATTGATGATTGCATTTTTTATTCTTATGTTTCTTAATTTCTACCAGGTGGGTGTAAGAGGTGAGGAATCCAGATTATATAGCGAGCAAGCGAGTGAGTTACGCGTACTCTCACAGCGTATTGCAAAAAATGCGACGGAAGCTGCAGCGGGCAATGCTGAAGCATTTGACCAGTTACTTCAGGCTCGACGTGATTTCGCGCAACGTTGGTCGCGAATAAAAGATGGCGACCCAATGATAGGTATTGGAGGCAGCCCTTCCATTGCACAAGCTGAAATGGAAACAGTACAAGCTGTTTGGGACAGAGTGAACAGTAGTTCAACCGTTATTACCCAAGGTAAAGAAACAGTACTTAAGCTACACAGTGTGGCGAAAACATTAAACGAAACGATCCCTCTACTACAAACGGATTACATTGATGTGGTAGATGTACTAGTCACCAACCGGGCATCAAGAGAAATCATTCAGATTGCCCAAGAGCAAAGCTGGATTGCTGAGCGTATTGCACGAAGTGTTGCGAACGTACTCTCAGGTGGTGAAGAGTCTGTTATGGCTGCCGATAACTTTGGCAGAGATGCGGGGCGATTTGGTGATGTATTAAATGCAATGATTAAAGGTGATAAAGAACTAGGAATTAGAGCGGTACGTAACACTGAAGCAAAAGAATACCTGGTTGATATTTCTGAATCATTTAGTTTTGTAAACGAAAACGTAGATCAAATTCTTGAAAACTCGCCAAAGCTGCTTGAAATAAAAAGTGCGGCAGACAATATCTTTACGGATTCAAAAGATCTTCTTTCTTCCTCCACAGCACTTTCAGCCAAGTTTGGTAGCATGGCCAATGAAGGCATGGCCTCAAACACTGCGGGTGTTGGCTGCAGTTGGCGCTGCATTTATTGCACTTTTAATTGGTTTGCGAATTATTAGAAGCGCGCGTTTACGTCACGCTTCAGCGGAATCAGAAAACGAAGAAAACCAAGAGGCTATCCTTAGGCTGCTAGATGAAATTGGTAACCTTGCAGACGGTGACCTCTCCGTAAAAGCAACGGTATCAGAGAACTTTACGGGTGCTATCGCAGATTCCATCAATTTTGCAATCGACCAAATGCGTGTTCTGGTAGAGGCGATAAACGATACGGCAGTGCAGGTATCTTCGGCAGCACAGGAAACCCAAGCGACAGCGATGCAGCTTGCAGAAGCCTCTGAACACCAAGCACAAGAAATTGCAGGAGCATCTGCGGCGGTTAACGAAATGGCGGTTTCAATTGACCAGGTATCTTCTAACGCTGCCGAGTCATCAGCGGTTGCGGAAAGATCGGTGGAAATTGCGGCCAGTGGTGCACAAGTTGTACAGAACACAATCCACGGTATGAATACGATTCGCGAACAGATTCAAGACACCTCGAAACGTATCAAACGTTTGGGAGAAAGTTCTCAGGAAATCGGTGATATCGTTGCCTTGATCAACGATATCGCAGACCAAACAAACATCCTCGCACTGAATGCTGCAATTCAGGCATCGATGGCGGGTGAAGCCGGTCGTGGTTTCGCGGTGGTTGCGGATGAAGTACAGCGCCTTGCGGAACGCTCATCAGCGGCAACCAAGCAGATCGAAGCACTGGTAACTACGATCCAGTCTGATACAAACGAAGCGGTAATATCCATGGAAGACACTACGTCTGAAGTGGTAAACGGTGCAAAACTAACCCAGGATGCGGGTGTGGCACTGGAAGAGATCGAGTCGGTTTCCAGTAGTTTGGCGTCATTGATCCAGAACATCTCTAACGCTGCAAGGCAGCAGGCCGCATCTGCGGGTCATATTTCCAACACGATGAATGTTATCCAGGAAATCACTTCGCAGACATCTTCTGGTACAACCGCAACCGCGAAGTCGATCGGTCACTTGGCTGACCAGGCAACCAGCCTGAAAGGATCTGTAGCGGGCTTTAAACTGCCTGAAATAGCCTAAGCCTCGCGGAGATAATTAATCAGCATGGTCAAGAGCCCTCTTCAGTGGAAACATTCTCATCCTCCAGAAATGGATGATGAGCAGTTTTCACTTTGGCAAACAGCGATTGAAGTCCGCACTGGCATGCAGATTCCTGAACAACGCAGAACTTTTTTAAAAACCAGCATCAGAACCAGAATGAAAGAGATCCACTGTGACTCCTTTCAATCTTATTATGAGCAGTTACAAACAGGGCCTTCGTCAGAACAAGAGTGGACGATACTGACAGATCGTCTAACGGTGCAGGAAACACATTTTTTCAGACACCAGCCCTCATTTGATCTCGCGAAGGAAAAAACCAAAGAGTGGTTTACCAAAGATCCAAACAAAAAGTCCGTACAGGCATGGAGTGTAGGATGTTCCACAGGAGAAGAGCCCTACTCTCTAGGAATCACCCTTGATGAACAAATTCATTCCATGCACCTCGGCAACGATCACTACTTTGGAATCACAGCAACAGATATAAGCATGCCTGCACTCAATAAAGCGCAAGCCGGCATTTACAAAGAAAAAAAAATAACACGGCAAATCAGTGAGGCCCGACAAAAAAAATACTTTGATCAGCAGAATGATCACAACTTTCAAGTTAAACCACTACTCAAAGAAAGAGTGTGTTTTGCACGCATCAATGTTCTGGATTTAAGTGCCTCACCCTTAAATGACTTGGATATTATTTTTTGCCAAAACATGCTGATTTACTTTAGCAGATGGCGACGACGAGAGATTGTGAACCACTTAGCAAGCCGACTTCAGGTAGGCGGCATTATTATATTGGGCTTAGGCGAAGTCATGGACTGGGCGAACCCGAAACTTGAAAGAGTTCCGTCCGACAAGGTACTGGCATTTATGCGACATTGCCACTAATAGCAGGAATGGATAGAGATATGCATGTCAATCACGATTATGTAGCCCTTGACTGGGTCAAGGATGAAATAGAAACAACCCTGAAACAGGCCCAGCAAGCACTGGAGGCTTTTTCAGAAAAGCCCGACGATATAACGCGTATGCGCTTCTGTCTGACCTATCTGCATCAAGTGCATGGCACCTTGCAAATGGTCGAGTTTTTCGGTGCCTCATTGCTTGCCGAAGAAATGGAAATGCTTGCGCAAGCAATTCTCAACCAGCAAGTCAGTGATTCCGAAGCTGCTCAGGAAGTGTTAGTCCGCGCCACCTTTCAGCTACCGGCCTATCTTGATCGAATCAGGCAGGGGCGCAAAGACATGCCCATTATTATTCTGCCTCTATTAAATGAATTGCGCTCAGCCCGCGGGGAAAGCGTTCTTTCGGAAACCTCTATTTTCAATCCCGACATGCAGTCGGGCAATGAAGCGTTCTTCAATCGCCCCCAAGCCCTCGATACATCCCATAAGCCTGTTTCTCTCAGACAACTACGCCAGCTGTTTCAAGTTGCTTACGCTTCCGTGTTGCGCAATCAGGACACTGGCGCCCAGATCAGTAAGATTGCCAAAATCATAAAGCTGGTAGAGCAATCTGCCAGAAACTCGATTTCTGCGCAGCTTTGGTGGGTTGCACGTGCATTTATTGAATGCCTCACTCACTCCTCCATCGAAAACAACAATGCGCCAAAAATCTTATTGGGCATACTGGACAAGCACCTTAAGGCAGCCGTAGAGAGTGATGGTGAATCATTTCAATATGATATCGACAAGCAGGAGCTTAAAAAATTCTTACTCTTTATTGCACAGAGCGCTGCAACAACGCCCCTTATCAAAGAAGTAAAAGACGCTTTTAGCCTGGATGGAACACTTCTCAGCAACGACCAACTCGACCAAGGGCAACACCCTTTGACAGGCATCGATCGTGCTGTGCTAAAATCTGCGACCAATGCACTCACGGAAGAGATCAATGAAATCAAGGATAGCCTTGATATTTATATTCGATCGCAGGAACGCGGCGGCGCGCCCCTTCAAGACGTTGCGGAAAGAGTAAAGCACAGCAGTGATACCTTGGCCTTACTTGGAATGGGATCCCAGAGAAAAGTTCTGATGGATCAAATTACCACCCTGAACTGGTGTTCGGAAAATCCGCAAAACAGCATCGTTGACGACAAGTTGCTCGACATTGCCGGCGCACTTATTTATGTAGAATCCACGTTATCCGGCTACGAACTAGAGGCCGGAGCGGAACAGGATGAAACGCCTTCGCTCACATTGTCCCCCCAGCACATTAACCAGGCCCAAGATGCCCTGATTCGTGAATGTCAGGCAGGTCTCGAAACTGCAAAAGATCACATTGTGGATTTTATTGTTTCCCAATGGGACAGTTCCCATCTGCAAGATGTACCCGGTATATTTAATGAGGTTTCGGGCGGGCTGAGTATTATTCAGCAGAACCGCGCAAGCACCCTTGTAAGTTACTGTTCACACTACGTTAAAGAACACCTGCTTACTGAGAGTGAAGAAGCACCGAACTGGAAGGTAATGGATACCCTCGCCGATGCGATTTCAAGCATCGAATGTTATCTTGAGCGCTTGGTCGACGACAGCCATACCGATGATTACATCTTGGATATCGCTGAATCAAGCCTTGCATCAATGGGCTATACGATCGAGGCAGAAACGGTGTCCGATGAAGGCATCAATGACGGTGCAGCCAACACCACTGACTCCTCACCGAATGCGGAAGAGCCGGCCCTCGATAACTCTTTGCTCACACCGGCTTCCCCCTTTGACTCCCCTGACAATTTTGATTTTGACGCGCAAGAACCAGAAAATATCGACTCGCCCCTCAATGACATCGATATTTCAGACCTTGCTATTCCCCATGATGATGCAGCGGACCTCACCAGCGATGCACTTGAGGCCGAACCTCACGTCGAAGAGAGTTCTTCATCCGACGCCTCGTTAGCAGACGATGAAAACACCACCGCGAACACTAACGAGAACATTGAAGCCTCGCAACCAGAAGAAGACGACCTGATTGATGATGAAATCATTGAAATATTTATAGAAGAGGTCGGCGAAGTTCTGGAAACCATCAATAACTACCTGCCAGTCTGGAAAGCTAACAGTGAAGACGATGAAGCTCTCAGCGAAATCCGCCGCGCATTTCACACCATCAAGGGAAGTGGCCGCCTAGTAGGTGCCATCGAAGCCGGCGAGCTGGCATGGGGTGTTGAAAACATGCTTAACAGCGTGATAGAAAAAACCATCTCCGTCAGCGACGACATGATAGCGATAATCGAACAAGTAATAGGCATGATACCCGCTTATGTCACCGCTTTTGAGCAACGAACAAACGCACCCACTGGTGGCGAACGCATCATTGAGCAAGCAAACCTGATTGCTGATGGCAAATCTATTAACGCCACAATAGAAGCGGAAAATTTAGCAGAAGACACCGAGACAAACCTCGACATCGTACTTGATGCCCCTGAAGAAGAGCGGGCACTGGAACCAGAGCTTGATGCAACGCTCGAACTCGAAAATAGTGATCCACTAGAACTATCTAATGCAGAGATCACCACAACACCTGACGACCTCCTTGAGCCCAGCACTGAAGAAGAACTTGGCGCTTTTAGCGAAATAGAGGCGGAAAACTTAGCAGAGGACACTGATGCAAACCTCGACATAGTACTTGATACCCCTGAAGAAGAGCTGGCACTGGAACCAGAGCTTGATGCAGCGCTCGAACTCGAAAATAGTGATCCAGATGCAGAGATCACCACAACATCTGACGACCTCCTTGAGCCCAGCACTGAAGAAGAGCTTAGCGCTTTTAGCGAAGGAGAGTTTGACGAAGAGCTCCTTGAAATATTTACCGGAGAAGCAGAGTCACACCTGCTTACTATTCATGAATTCCTCAAAAAACATCCGGTCGGTGCCGCACCGGTTAAAGTATCTGGCGATGTACTTCGTGCACTTCATACGCTGAAAGGAAGCGCGCACATGGCAAACGTGCCATGCATTGCCGGTATTATTTCACCGGTAGAACAACTAGTAAAACAAGTTGCTAACGTTGACTACCTCCTGCATGAAGATTTATTAAAATTACTTTTTAATGCAACGGAAGTGCTTGATAAAAAAGTCAGCCACATTAAAACCCACTCCGAAACTAAAATGGTAGAGGGCGAAGAGTTACTGTTAACTGAAATAAAACAGCTTGAAGAAAAATACCAACCACAGCAAACAGAGCACAGCAACAGGGTCAGCGATAAGAACTTCATCAATATTTTTCTTGCTGAAGAAATGGACACTATTCTCGAAGCAGCTAGCCATTTAGATAACTGGGAGCAGGCGCCGCACAACCACGAGATTGCACGCCAACTTGAGAAAGAAGTAACAGGCATCGCTAACCATGCTGCCAACGCAAATATTCCTGGAATAGAACACTTGTGCAACAAGCTCACCGAATGCTACCAGGCAGCCCAAGCTCACCAGCTACCCATTGATGATACCTTTTTTGAAGCAACTCATCTGGCACATGAAGCATTAATTAATTTCATCGACAAACTTGCCGCGCATCAACCGATTGAATTCGCGAGCGAAGCGGAAGAAAAGCTAACGGGCATACTGCTTGCGGCCTCTTCGACTTCCGAGGAAAATAAAACCGAGCCATTTGCGGTGGATGATACTGAGTTAGAGACTGACACTTCCGCATCAGCCCTTAACAATATCGAACTGGAAACGGATGAAGAAACCTCATCATCAGAAATGGAACGTGAGCCAGAGCCACATGAAGCCAGCAACTCAAACGCTCTGGAGCTTGACGACGAACTCACAGAGATTTTCCTTGAAGAGGCGGAAGAAATATTAGATCACCTGTCCGAAGGGATTAACGACT
The DNA here is from genome assembly GCA_016763235.1 of Pseudomonadales bacterium. Lineage (GTDB taxonomy): Bacteria > Pseudomonadota > Gammaproteobacteria > Pseudomonadales > UBA3067 > UBA3067. Next base: position 10,159 of record JAESUE010000193.1, on the reverse strand, counting down.
GGGCAAAAGACCCCGCCGACCTCCAACGCATCGACACCCTTTTACGCCACCTTCATACCCTTAAAGGAAGCGCCAGAATGGCGGGGATCGCAGCCATTGGAGATCTCACTCACGAAGTAGAAACACTTTACGAAAAATGCCGCAGCAGCGAATTCGCGTTCACAAGCCAATTGGCATCCTTGCTCAACGAAGCCAATGATGCCATGACGGACATGATCAGCAGCATTCAAGAAACAAAAACCTGCCACCCCAACCTTGAATTAGTCAGCCGCATCAAGAGCTACCAAGAGATAGGAGAGCCTGAAACCAGCGCAGCCGAAGCACAAGAACCGGCCTCCGTTGACGCAATATCCAGCACTGACAATTCGAGCGTAGAAACAGCATTAGACCTAGATCTTGATCTTGATCCCGAGATAATAGAAATCTTTCTGGAAGAGGCGGATGAAATTCTCGAAAACCTTTCAGGTAATCTGGAGCGCTGGTCAAATGACACCAGCAATCATAGCGAAATAGAACAGCTACAGCGTAGCCTGCACACGCTCAAGGGCGGCGCACGAATGGCCGGATTAAAACCGATTGGCAACCTTTCTCACGAGTTGGAAACTCTCTACGAACTAAGCACCAACGGTGAACTCCCCTACTCGCCAGAAATGGGAGAATTGCTCACACAGTGTCACGACACCTTGGCCGATATGGTGGACGCCGTGAAGATAAACACCGCCCCCCTTGAAGCCGAAGACCTTATTAATCGCGTCATAGCCTTCAGCAAACAAGCAAGCAGTGAAGACGATGCCACAGTGGAGGCATCCGCTGAAGAACAAACATCTCTCGATAATGCCCCATCGGCAAGCAACGTTGTTGCAATATCAACAGCCCCTAGCGCTGAAATAGATGAAGAGCTGGTCATTGACACCAGTGATATGGAAGTCATGACCCTATTCGTTGAGGAAGCAAACGAACTATTAGAGGGCATAGAGTCGAGTATCGAACAGTGGCAATCGGAGCCCGATAGCACCGCACAAAAAGAGGAACTAAAACGCCTGCTTCATACCCTGAAAGGCAGCTCCCGACTGGCTGGTCTCAATCAATTAGGCGAACTCAGTCACGAGTTTGAAAGCTACATCATCAACCAGGAAATTCAGCCTGAAACCAATACAGAAACACTGTTCAAAAACCTTAAAGGACACTACGATGGGCTTGCCAGCTGGGTAGAAAAACTTGGACTCCAGATAAATAAGGAGCAACAAGGCCTTCGCCAGCAGGATCCCACCAAAGAGCTTGCCGAAAAAACAGCAGAGCTCGCACGCAAAGCGCAGTCTGCCAAAGAGAAGCCAATCTCTAAAGCAGAAGAACAACAAGAAGTGACAAGAGCGGCTACTCAGGAAATGATCCGTGTTTCATCTGAGTTGCTTGAAGGTCTCGTCAACCTCGCCGGTGAAGCCAGTATTAACCGTGCACAGGTAGAAAAAGAAGTGACCGATTTCTCCCATACTCTGAATGAAATTGGCGATACCATTGATCGTCTGCAAGAACAAATGCGACGACTTAATATGGAGACAGAAGCACAAATTGTATTCACCCACGAGGCACAGCCGCAGGAAGAGGACGATGAATACGATGACTTTGACCCCTTGGAAATGGATCGCTACTCACTGATCCACCAACTTTCTCTCTCTCTTTCAGAAAGTACCCATGACCTTACAGACCTCAAAGATACGCTGACCAATAAAGCAAGAGATACAGAAACGCTGTTGCTGCAACAATCACGCATCAATACCGAGCTACAAGAAGGCCTGATGCGTACCCGACTGGTTCCTTTCGCTAGATTGGCACCACGTTTACGCCGTATGGTTCGCCAGGTCGGCCAAGAGCTGGGCAAGCCGGTAGAGTTAGAGATCGTTAATGCAGAAGGCGAAATGGATCGGGCCGTACTGGATCGTTTAGTCAGCCCATTAGAGCACATGCTGCGAAACTCCCTCGACCACGGTATAGAATTACCGGAACAACGTGAAAAACTCGGCAAGGACAAAAAAGGCAAAATCACCCTCCACCTTTCTCGGGAAGGAGCAGAAGTGGTGATACGTTTGTCCGATGATGGCGCAGGTATCGACGCTACGAAGGTAAGAGCCAAAGCCGTCGAACGCAATTTACTCGATAGCCATGCAGAGCTCACTGATACTGAAATTTTGCAATTTATCTTTAAACCCGGCTTTAGTACGGCAGAAAAAGTCACCCAGATCTCTGGTCGTGGCGTCGGGATGGACGTGGTCAACAGCGAAATAAAACAGCTGGGCGGCTCCACCCGCATCCACTCCTCACCGGGTGTCGGTACACAATTTACCATTCGCCTGCCCTTTACTGTGTCGGTAAACCGCGCGCTGATGGTAAAAGTGGGAGAAGACACCTATGCCATTCCACTTTCCCATATCGAAGGTATCGTTCGAGTCAGCCCTTACGAGCTGGAAACCTACTACCAGCCCGACAACGAAACGCCATTCCAATATGCTGAGCGAGACTACGATCTGCAATATCTGGGTGCCTATGTCAAAGATATTCCAAGCCCCATCCTGCTTGGCCAAACACAGCCTCTGCCGGTCATTTTAGTTCGAGGCACAGAGAAACCCATGGCATTCCAAGTGGATTCACTGATCGGTAGTCGAGAGGTGGTGGTTAAGTCCCTCGGGCCTCAACTGTCGTCCGTAACAGGCTTATCCGGGGCAACCATCCTTGGTGACGGTAATGTGGTTATCATCCTTGATCTGATTTCAATGATTCGCTCTGATTGGGCAGAAAGGCTCTACGGCGAGACCCATAGACAAACAGCCACTCCCGAGAAAACAAGCAATGAAATCCCCACAGTTATGGTGGTGGATGACTCGGTTACGGTTCGAAAAATCACCTCCCGTCTACTCGAGCGAAACGGCTTCCAGGTTATCCTCGCTAAAGACGGCATGGACGCAATCTCGATACTCCAGGATCGCACGCCCGATGTCATGCTACTGGATATTGAAATGCCCCGCATGGACGGTTTTGAGGTGGCCAGTATCGTCAAACACGAAGAGCGCCTAAAAGATATTTCCATCATCATGATCACCTCGCGTACCGGCCAGAAACACCGTGAGCGCGCAATGAGTATTGGTGTTGATGAATACATGGGGAAACCTTTCCAAGAGGCCGATCTTCTCGAGCATATAGGGAAATATATCACGGTGGATGTTAGTGCTTAACGCAACACCTTGACCTTAAAATGAGTGAACCCATCGGCAAGCAACTCGCAATTATCTCCGACAAAGGTAGTTGCCTCATGCACCTAAAGGATTCCGTCATCGAGATGGGGTTCCCGGTGTGTTTTGCCGCCGCGCCAGATGCAGAGCCACTGCCAGAATCTGCATCGGTTTCCATTTGGCTGATTTATCTTTCTGACGAAGACCAGTGGGCTGATATGGTCGACAGCCTAATAGAAAACAGTGATAACCCCATTCTTTTCGGCAGCACCGATGTGCCCTCCCCCAGCGGCACAGAGTTTATGCGCTGGAAACGCAATCTACTTGAAAAAATCAGCAAACAAATCGGCCCACCCGATTGCCTCCAATGCGTTGCCCTTTCACTGCCTCAATTTGAAAAAGAACAAGCAGCCAAACCGAATAAAGAAGCCCCTGAATCAAAACCACCAAACCATGAAGAAATCACCCCTTACTATCCAGGGTGCAACGAAGAAGTTAATCGCGTTTGGGTGCTGGGTGCCTCATTAGGTGGCCCTGCTGCGGTCAAGGAATTCATTGACGCGCTGCCAGAAGGTTTGCCCATCGCTTTTATACTGGCCCAACATATCGATAAAGGCTTCCAAAAAGTACTGACTCAAGTGCTTGGCCGCCATAGTGTTTTTGAGTTAAGCAAGGAAACCATCGGCGCCAAAGTGGAATATGGGAAAATATATATTGCCCCGGTGGAAACAGTTTTCGATATCGAAAAAGGCTATTTCATCTCCAAAGAGGATGACTGGCAAGGCCCTTATGCCCCGAGTATTGACCAAGTGATAGATATCGTCAGTACCTATTACGGGGCCAGTTGCGGCACTATTATATTTAGCGGCATGGGGTCTGATGGTGCGATCGCTGGGCCTGAGCAAGTGAAAAGAGGCGCTGCAGTCTGGGCACAGACAGCAGAAAGCTGTGCCAATAGCAGCATGCCCGATTCAGTCCGCGCAGCAGGCTGTGTCAGCCTCAGTGCAACGCCCAAGCAACTTGCCCTGCAGCTCACCGCAAAAGTACGTAAAGAAATAAAAGAAATACAAATAAAGCAGACGCAAAAAGCTGCCGGTTAACTAAACTTTTAAGTAACTATTTAGCTTAGCGAACTCTGTAACAGTTCAGATTACGTTTAATTTTCCTACAGGATGAAAACCCATGAGCAATGTTTCTCAAATCAGCGACAGCAGGCTACCCGATCAAATTGCCTGCCTGATGATCCCCATGGATTCAGCCACACTTCTGCTGCCCAATGAAGCCGTTGCAGAAGTGGTGAGTGATTTGCGTCCCGAAAAACTGCCTGATCTTCCCGAATGGTGCCTAGGAGAAGTGGAATGGCGCGGTTTACACATACCGGTCATCTCTTACGAAAAATTGAGCACCGGTGCGGATGTCATCCCCACCAACGATAGCCGACTCGTCGTAATAAACACGACAAAGGATAACCCTAGGCTCCCTTTTTATGCCTTGCTCAGCCAGCACGCTCCCAGACTCGTTCGAGCGTTTAAAGATGAGCTTACAATGGAGGATAAAGAGGGAGAAGGTATCAACAAGCACCACGTCATCGTGAATGTGGAATCTGCCATCATTCCCGATCTTGAAATGATGGAAGAAAAACTCCTCGCAACACCTCAGCGAACTCTGTAACGGTTCAGATTGCGTTCAAATTTAACGCTGTTATGCACGAATTTGAGCGTGGGCTGAGGTGTTACAACTTATGAATAACTAAAAATCGCCATAGCGCATTTGCAAAAGACTCAAGGCCACTACGGGTGCTGTTTCTGCGCGTAAAACCCTTGGGCCGAAACACTGCGGCGCAAACTGATGCGCACACGCCAGTTCAACCTCCTCTTCGGTTAAACCACCTTCAGCACCAATTAATAAAGCCGCGCTATCAATGTTCGCTGCGCTAGCATTGTTTTTATCTGCTAACGTTTGCTCTTTCGACTCTCCACCAAGCCTTGGATGGCACACCCAGCGCAGATTTTCTTCTCGTTCAGATAACCAGCTATGAAGGGTTTGGGGCATATTTACTTTAGGAACAAGATTGCTTTGGCACTGCTCACACGCACTTTGTACCACGCGTTGCCAATGAGACACCTTCTTTTCTAAGCGCTCGCCCTTTAAGCGCACCTGGCAGCGCTCGCTGATTAACAGGCTAATCTCCGCCACCCCCAACTCAGTGGCTTTCTGTAGCGCATAATCCATACGCTCCCCTTTTATCATCACTTGGCCGAGGTGAACCTTGAGGGAGGAAACGTTGTTATCATCACTAAACGTATCGAGCATCACCCGCACATTTTTTTTTCTAACCACCGTCAAACAACCGTGATATTCACCGCCACTGCCATTAAATAATGTTACTGGGGCACCCTCTCCCATACGCAGCACATTGCTTAAATGGTTAGCAGGAGCAGCGCCCAGAGCGAACTCCTCCCCCGTAGCGAGAGGCATATCAACGTAAATTCGCGTGTTACTCATTTATTACTTCTCTCGCTTACTTTTTAGCAACTGGCTCGGTTTAATCCCGCGTCGCTATATGAATGCCTTCAAGCATGATCTCGACCAATTGATGGATTTGCTCAGGGGTGATCACATAAGGCGGCATCAAATAAACAACATTCCCCAAGGGCCGCAGCAAGGCGCCTCTCGATAACGCATGTTGATACACCTTCAAACCTCGCCGCTCTTGCCACGGATAGGCCTCACGACTTTTTTTGTTTTTCACCAGCTCAATCGCCACCACCATACCGTGCTGACGCACTTCTGCCACGTGAGGGTGATCCGCAAGAGGCGCGCAGGCTTGTTTCATTACGTCGATCAACTGCTGGTTCGCATTGATAACATCGTCCGTTCTGAATATGTCTAACGTCGCTAAAGCGGCCCGGCAGCCAAGGGGGTTGCCGGTAAAACTATGGGAATGAAGAAACGCCTTCATGCTTTCATAATCATCATAAAAAGCATCGTAAATCGGTGTGGATGTCATCACCGCAGACAAGGGCAAATATCCCCCCGTTAAACCCTTTGAAAGACACATAAAGTCGGGCGTAATCTTGGCCTGCTCACAGGCGAACATGGTCCCCGTTCGACCAAAACCAACCGCGATTTCATCGGCAATAAGGTGCACACCATATCGATCGCAGGCTTCGCGTAATTTAGTGAGGTAAATAGGGTGATACATGCGCATATTACCCGCACACTGAATCAAGGGCTCAACGATAACCGCACACACCTCCTGATGATGCTTCTCCAGTGCCAGCTCCATTTTTTCAAACTGGCGCTCGGAGTAATCCGACCAACTTTCTCCTTCCTCACGAAAGTAACAATCGGGGCTCGGTACAGTAATCACATCCATCAACAGCGGTTCGTAAGTTTCCTTATAAAGCGCCACATCCCCTACCGCCAGCGCGGCAAGGGTTTCACCGTGGTAACTGTTTGATAAGGTCACAAAACGCGTCTTTTTCTTTTGGCCGCAATTCTGCCAATAATGGAAACTCATCTTCAGGGCAACTTCGACGGCAGAAGAGCCATTATCTGCATAAAAGCAACGATCTAACCCCGCTGGCGTTATCTCAACGAGTTGCTCAGAAAGCTCCACCACCGCACGATGAGAGAAACCGCCCAAAATCACATGCTCCAAGGTTTCCAACTGGTCTACCAAGGCCGCGTTAATGCGCGGGTTGCAATGGCCAAACAGGTTCACCCACCAAGAACTCACCGCATCGATATACTGGTTGCCGTCAAAATCCTCCAACCACACCCCTTTGCCGCGCTTGATAGGCACCACGGGCAACCACTCGTGGTCTTTCATCTGGGTACAGGGGTGCCAGAGTACTTTTAAATCTCGGGCCATCCATTCAGCATTTGTTGGCATATTCCATTCTCACTATTGTTTTTACACAGCCCCGCCACCAAGCAAGGGCTAAACTTTAAAACCTGCAACGGATTTTTTGTTAAACTGTGCAGATCCCTTTCGAGCTTGAACGAAACAAGGCAAAACATTATGGCGCAACTCGGTCAATATAACGACATGACCCTTTTAAAAAAAGAACATATGGGCTGGATTCTCGACGGCGGCGTATGGGGGAACATCTTGTTGCCAAATCGCTATTCACCCGAGGACTGTAAAGCCGAGGATACCCTAAAGGTATTTTTATACCTCGACTCCGAAGACCGCCCCATTGCCACTACCCAGCGCCCACGGGCAACAGTGGGCCAGGTCGCATCCCTGCAAGTAAAATCCGTCAACCAGGTTGGCGCCTTTTTAGACTGGGGGCTAGCAAAAGATTTATTAGTGCCCTTCTCTGAACAAAAACGTCCCATGACCGAAGGCGACTTTCATACCGTCTTTCTCTACCTTGATAACTCAAACCGTATTGTCGCCACCGAACGCCTCAACCGCTTTATCAAAGACCAAGCCATTCAATATCAATTTAATGACAAAGTAAAAGTCATGCCCTATTCGCCCACTGATCTCGGTTATAAAGTTGTGGTTGATGATAAATACTGGGGAGTGGTCCACGCCGCTGATATGAGAAAACCTCTTACCGCGGGCAAGAAAATCGAAGGCTATATAAAACAACCCCGCGAAGATGGAAAGCTCGATGTCAGTTTGAAACCACTGGGCTACCAAAAAACTGGGCCGCTATCCGATGTTATTCTAGAAAAACTAGAGCAAGCAGGAGGAGAAGTCCCCCTTGGGGATAAAAGCCCCGCTGACGCCATTGAGGATTATTTCGGCATGAGCAAACGGGTATTTAAAATGACCATCGGCAAACTGTATAAAGACAAGAAAATCATCATCGAAAAAGAAAGGATACTTTTGGTGAAATAAGGTTTTTCAAAAGCCCTGCTCTACGCAAAAAACCAGGTAGTAGAACAAAACGAATAACATTTTTATCAGGAGCAGGCAAAGTAACGTGGCTTTTTATGGCGAGCCTTCTTGAAACTGCGGCACTCCGTCAGGAATAGTTTCCCAGCTTGCTTTAGAGCCAACATAAATATGCTTACCAAGCTCGATTTTGGGGTCACTGTTTAAGCAACCCAATGTGACGCCGTGAATAACACCATTTAAAACGCCACAAAGTGTCGAACCACACTGACTACAAAATTGAATGCCAAAACCATGCTTACCAACATAAGAGGTAAGTAGGCTTTCACCCGCTAACCATTGGAAATCTTGAGATTCGACTAAAGCATACGCTGATGCTTGAGAACTGAATGCTTTACGGCAACGAGAGCAGTGGCATGATCTTGCGTCACGGAGCCTGCCATTAACCTGATATTTTATCCCCCCGCAAAAACACTCTCCCGTTACTGCCAATTTACTCTCCATGATGCCTAACGCCCACCTCACATTACTAGGTCCGGCGCAGGTATTAATTAGGCCAATTTCCCGGCAGATATACAACTGACTATATTTATACCGGCCATTATTAAATATTTATAATTTTCAGTTTTTAAACTACAAAAACCTGCGTTATTCATTTCATTGAAAGCATAAACCAATAGATATTTCTCTCTTTGAGAAGCTATATATTGGCCTATTGCGCTAACAATACCTGAGGAATCCAAACCTTCTGAGAAGTTTACAGTGACAACAAACTTTGCCATCTCGCTTTCTTGAAGGCTTTCTGTTATTTTTCTGAGTTTAACCCCAGACTCTTTTAAAGATATATGCGCAACAATAAGTATGTTTAGCAAAACGTCAATATTCTCTAATGAATTCCCCATCTGAGGCTGAACCAAAACTGAGGCCAATAGGTTTGGTTGCTCATTAAATATTTCGTCAACTATAGATTCCTTTTCTTGAAGGCTCATGCATTCAACCTTAATAATCGACTGTTCTAAAACTGTTTTCTTTATTCTCACATGACTACTCAATATTCAGATACCTATAGGGCCAATGTAGATTTATCCGTATAAATGCGCGCTATTCGTGAGTTTTGGCGCGCGTCGAATCATTACAAGAATCATTACAAGAATCATTTTACCGCATGAGCAATCTTCATCACAAGAAGGGATATTAAACCCACGATAATCCCGGCAGTAAAGTCTGCCGTTAAACCCGGAAAAATCGCCAGTGCATGATGAACCGCTTCAATATTATGTACAAACATCCCGCCACCCACCAATAACATAGCAACGGTGCCAACAACGCCAAGTAAGCGAATCACTTTTGGTAAAGCCGCAACCAGGGCTTCGCCGCTTAGCTTTACACCACGCTTACCAAAACCTTTCATATTATCCGCACGTTCAATTAAATAAAACCCCGTATCATCCATACGAACCAACAATGCCACAAAACCATAAACACCCACAGTTGCCAGCAGCGCAACAAAACCAACCACCATAATTTGCAGTACCAAGTGTTGATCCATCACCGAACCCAAGGCGATAACAACGATTTCGATAGAGAGAATAAAATCAGTACGCACGGCTGCTTTTATTTTCGTCGACTCACGTTTTATCAGTTCTTTCGGGTTAGCGGTCTCCTGTGCGGCAATAACCGCACGCTCGTGAGGCACGAACCACTCCATTATTTTCTCCACCCCTTCGTAGCAAAGATAAGAACCGCCGATCAGTAATATGGGAACAATCAAAAAAGGCATGTAGGCACTTAATAAAAAAGCGATGGGCAGAATAATCAACTTATTGATAAAAGAACCTTTGGTAATTTCCCAAATCACCGGAAGCTCCCGCGAAGCATGAAAACCTGTCGCTTTTTCTGCGTTAACCGCTAAATCATCACCCAAGATACCGGCGGTTTTTTTTGCCGCCACTTTACTCATTACCACCGCGTCGTCGAGCAATATCGCCACATCATCAAGAATCGCTAAGATTCCACCTGCCATAATTTAACTCCTTAAAACAACGCCCATAAAGGCTATCTGTCACTGTACGCAACGGCC
>JAESUE010000192.1 GCA_016763235.1 Pseudomonadales bacterium | reverse complement strand
GTGGATGGTGCTATTTTTTACGTTCAAGCTCAACGAGATAATCAACAATACGCATCCAACGGTTATAATCTTTCGACATACGCCCATTGGTAATATATTTGCCATTAACAATCAGCGCGGGAACACCCATAAGTCGATAAGCTCGCGCCATAGCATCGGCCTGCCGCACCTCGGATGTCACGCTAAAAGAATCGAACGCTTTGTTAAAGGTCTTTTTATCCACGCCATAATCTTTATAAAAACCAGCAAGTTGCTTTTGGTTTGTTAATTTACGCTTATCACGATGAATCGCATTAAAAAGATTACTATGGCTTTCCTCTAATACACCCAAGCTTTTCGCAACATAAAAAGCCTTGCCATGAAGCTCCCAGGAACGGTTCATAACACCGGGGATACGGACAAAATCAACATCTTCAGGCTTGGTTTTCAGCCAAGTTTCGAGATAAGGTTCTAATTTGTAGCAGTGAGGGCAGCCATACCAGAAGAACTCTCTCACTTCGATTTTTGTTGGGTCATCAGTACGGCCCGGAGTTTTTGCTACTTTATAGTCAACACCTTCTTTAAAGGTTTCTGCCTGCACAGACAGCGCCAACATACACAGCGCTGCCAAGCATAATAAGGTTCGAAAAGCAGTTTTTATCATTATTTACTCCTGGGTTTTAATCTTTTGTAACGGCTCAGATTGCGTTCAAATTTGAGTAGAACAAGGCGAAAAATGGTGGTTTATATGGTTAAACTACCATTTTTTAACGCCATTATGCACGAGTTTGAGCGTGGGCTGAGTCGTTACCGATAGGCTTAACTATAACGGTGCCCAATACAATTGCAAAAAAAAGGCAGCTATTTAGCTGCCTTTTTCATCAATCATTGCGTAAGCTCACAGCAACAAAGGATTATTTCAAGCCAGAAATAAAGTTAGAAACGGCTTCAATATCCTGATCGCTCATTTTTGCTGCGATATCACGCATCATACGCGCCTCACCATCATTATTACGATGGATACCTATTTTATCATCACGCCCTGCTGCACGGAAAGCCGTTAACTGTGCCACAACGTAAGCAGGCCACTGCCCCTGCAACGAAGGGAATCCAGCTGCGGCCAAACCTTCCGCTTTAGGGCCATGACATGCTGTACAAGCGGCAATACCTTTTTCCAAATGACCACCACGGTAAAGCTTTTCGCCCAAAGTCGTTAATTTAGCGTTAGCCACTGCAGGTGTCACTGTTTGCGAGGCATAATAGGCAGCAATATCAGCAATATCCTGCTCAGTTTTACCAATAACCATCGGTGTCATCATTGCATTACTGCGAGCGCCCGTTTGGAAATCTGTAAGCTGTTTCGCAATGTAACCCTCGCCTTGACCAGCAAGTTTCGGGAACATAGGTGTAAAACTATTGCCGTCTGCACCATGACAAGCCGCACAGGACGCAGCCTTCGCTTGACCAGCAGTCGCATCGCCACCCGCTTGACTAACACTTGCAATACCTAAACCCAGCAAGCCTGCCAACAAGGTTTTTTGTATAACGTTACCTTTCATATAAATTCTCACCTTGTTCCCGTTTTACTTATTTTGACATGAAGTTGATCAGTGCTGTGTAGTCAGCATCGCTACAATCCATGCACAAGCCACCTGGAGGCATGGCATTTTTGCCGCTTTTAACGCTGGCTAATAACGTATCCATGCCTTGCTTCAGGCGTGGTTCCCAAGCTGCTTTATCGCCAACTTTTGGAGCGCCCGCTGCGCCAGTACCGTGACAGGCAAAGCAGGTTTGTTTGTATTTTGCTTCAACATCAAGTGCGTTAGCATTAAGGCTTATTGTCGTTGCGGCAGTTGCCAGCATCATAGCAATTAAGGTTTTTTTCATGTGTTTTCCCTTTTAATTCATTCTGCCTTGCTAACGCTTAATTCACCCTTGCGTTACAATAGCTCTTTTTTAAGTATCCACCTTCCCGACTGAACGTGGGCTTAATAAACGAAACCCACTATCGCAACATAATGTGCGGGAAAAAAAATACAGCGAGATTATATACTAATCTGACGCTTTAGAAAATTCAGAATAGAGAAATATCACACCCGGGATGCCATGAACTCGATTAACAAACTACTCAGAAGCGCGGAATACCTCACCAGTGCGGCAGAATTTTCTCAGTGCCCAGAGGATGCTGGCCTTGAGGTCGCTTTCGCCGGCCGCTCAAACGCAGGCAAATCCAGTGCACTTAACACGCTGACCGAACAAGGAAAGCTGGCTAAAACAAGCAAAACCCCTGGCCGCACCCAGCTCATTAATTTTTTCCAAATGGATGAACAACGGCGCTTGGTAGATTTGCCCGGTTATGGTTTTGCCAAGGTGCCAGAGGCGGTTAAATTACGTTGGCAGCGCGCACTTCAAGCATACCTTGAAGAACGTCGCTCTCTTAAAGGGCTGATTGTTTTGGTCGATGTTCGCCACCCTCTAAAAGAATTTGATTTACAGATGATAGAGTGGTCTATAGATCATAGTTTACCCTGCCACATTCTTCTCACCAAAGCGGATAAACTCAAGCGCGGGCCAGCAAAAAGCCGCCTTTTAGACGTTAGGCGTCAGTTTGAAAGCGAGCCCGAGTTGGTTAGCGCGCAACTGTTTTCATCGCTAAAGAAGCAGGGTATTGAGGAAGCGTATACGGTGTTAGGCCAATGGCTGGAGGTAAAATCACCCCCCCAAGCGGCACAATAAAAGCCCGAAACCTGTCGGGCTTAGGGTGATTTACAACAAAAAAGCTCGGCCCACGCCTAGTGGGCTTCATCCCAATTATCGCCAACACCCACATCCACCTGGAGCGGAACAGCCAAGTCTGCTGCACCGGCCATCGCGGCAATAATTTCTCTCTGCACCTCTTCAACTTGATCTTCGGCGACTTCAAGCACCAGCTCATCATGCACCTGCATAATGACTCGCGCATCCGCCCCAGAGTTCGTTAAATAAACATCCACCGACAACATCGCCCGCTTGATAATATCCGCAGCTGTTCCCTGCATAGGGGCATTAATGGCCGCTCGCTCTGCGGCTTGGCGGCGCATGGCGTTTCGCGCGTTAATTTCTGGAAGGTAC
>JAESUE010000191.1 GCA_016763235.1 Pseudomonadales bacterium | reverse complement strand
GGCGGCAAAAGCGGTGGTGCGTGATGTGGCGCGTGTACAAGGTAAGTCTTATTCGTTGGCCGACAGACTTTCCAAAATGATTCCCTTTGAGCCAGGTATTACGCTTAGTAGAGCAATGGAACAAGAAGAATCTATGCGAGAGTTCGTGGCCAATGACGAGGGGGCGGGTGAAATTATGGAGATGGCCTTCAAGCTTGAAGGTATTACCCGTAATGCTGGTAAGCACGCAGGAGGGGTGGTTATTGCCCCTACAATGCTTACCGATTTCTGCCCTATTTATTGTGATGAAACCGGCGGCAACCTCGTTACGCAGTATGATAAAGACGATGTAGAATCAGTAGGTTTGGTGAAATTCGACTTTTTGGGTTTGCGTACACTCACCATCATTGACTGGGCGCTTGCCTCAGTAAACAGCTTGCGCAGCAAAAGTGCCGAAGCAGACTTGGATATAAGTAAGATCCCTTTGGATGATAAAGCCACTTTTGATTTACTGCAACGAGCAGAAACCACTGCAGTATTTCAGCTTGAATCGCGGGGCATGAAAGATCTGATAAAACGCCTTCAGCCCGGCAGCTTTGAAGATATTGTGGCCTTGGTGGCGCTGTTTCGCCCCGGCCCTTTGCAGTCAGGCATGGTGGATGATTTCATTAACCGGAAACATGGTCGTGCAGCGGTGGAATATCCTCATCCTGACCTTGAACCTATTCTGTGTAATACCTATGGTGTAATCCTCTACCAAGAACAGGTTATGCAGATTGCACAGGTGCTAGCAAAATACTCGCTTGGGCAGGCGGATATGCTACGTCGAGCAATGGGAAAGAAAAAACCGGAAGAAATGGAAAAGCAGCGGGGTTTTTTCAATGAGGGCGCGATAGCGAATGGCATTGATCTCGAAACCGCGACGTATATTTTTGACTTAATGGAAAAATTTGCCGGATACGGATTTAACAAGTCTCACTCCGCAGCCTACGCGTTGGTTTCCTACCAGACAGCTTGGTTAAAGACCCATTACCGCGCTCCTTTTATGGCGGCTGTGCTGTCATCAGACATGGATAATACGGATAAGGTGGTCGTGCTTGTAGACGAGTGCCGCAGTATAGACCTAGAAATTCTTCCGCCCATGGTGAATTACAGTGAATATAAATTCGCCGTTGTAAACGATGAAATAATTTACGGTTTAGGGGCGGTTAAAGGCGTGGGAGAGGGCGCCATCGAAACCATTGTGCAGGAGCGAGAAAAAAACGGCGTCTACACCGACCTGTTTGAATTTTGCCGTCGTGTGGATATGAAAAAACTGAATCGTCGCACCCTCGAAGCCCTAATACGGGGTGGAGCGATGGACTGCCTTGCGCTAAATCGCGCAACTATATTTGCTAGTCTTGGTCGTGCTATTAAGGCTGCAGTGCAATATTCGGACAACCAAAACAGCGGCATGGTGGATTTATTTGGCGGAGGTGAAGATTCGGCTGCACCACAGGCTGATTATATTTTTGCTGATGAATGGGGTGACGATGAGCGCCTGGGTGGTGAGAAAGACACGTTGGGCATTTATCTCACCGGCCATCCTATCGATCAATACGAAGCTGATATCAGTCATTTCATCAGCCGTAAAATTATTGATTTGCAGGCGCAAAGAGGTGAAAAGATAATAATAGCTGGTTTGGTGGTTGCCATTCGCACCATGAGAACTAAAAATGGCAGTACTATTTGTTTTCTTACGCTTGATGACCGAAGTGCTCGTATTGACGTTGCATTATTCACAAAAACTTATGAACTATATAAAGACAGATTAGTGAAAGATGAACTCTTGGTTGTCGAAGGAGAGGCTGCCGAGGATGACTTTAGCGGCGGCTTGAAATTTAAGGCAGATAAAGTTTTTGATATAACCGGTGCACGTGGTCACTACGCTAAACGGCTTGAGCTTAAACTAGCGGATGAATTTTTGGATAAAGAAGGGATTCAGCGCCTACGATCTTGCTTGATGACAGCTGCTACAGGGGGTGAAATGCCTGTAATGATAGAATATACAGGGCCGTTAGCACATGCGCGTATACGATTAGGGGATGCTTGGAGAATACACCCGAGTACCGAGCTGCTTGCTCAGTTAGAAGCACTTTATGGGGCAGAACAGGTAAGAATAAAGTATTAGTATTTGCTGAAACCTGAGCGCCATCTCAATAATTCAGATTGAAACTGAAACCGTTTGTACGGAAGATGCTGGGAGCGCATCTTTCGTACAAACGGAGAGAACAGTGCCATTCCTGTGAGTTTAGATTTTCACCCTCTCCAGCAAAACATTCTGTAGTTTTTCCGCCATTGCACGCAGGGATTTTTCAGTGGTATCCCAGTCGATACATGCATCAGTTACTGATACACCGTATTCCATGTCATCAAGGTTTGGCTCAAGCTTTTGATTACCAAAACTCAAGTTGCTTTCAACCATGATGCCAATAATAGATTTACTGCCTTCCAGAATCTGGTTTGTCACATTCTCCATAACAAGAGGCTGTAGAGCTGCGTCTTTATTAGAGTTTGCGTGGCTGCAGTCGATCATGATATTGGAGCGAATATTTGCTTTGGCTAATGCAGACTCACAAATACTAACGTTAACAGAATCATAATTGGGTTTGCCATTGCCGCCTCTCAACACAATATGTGAGTAGGGGTTGCCGGAAGTATTGATAATTGCCACATTCCCCTGAGAGTTTATTCCTAGGAAGCTGTGGGGCTGAGCAACCGATAGCAGTGCATTAGTAGCGACTTCAAGCCCGCCATCTGTGCCATTTTTAAAGCCCACTGAACTGGATAAGCCGCTAGACATTTCGCGGTGAGTCTGGGATTCGGTTGTGCGTGCGCCAATGGCCGACCAGCTGATAAGGTCTTGTAGGTATTGAGGAGAGATGGGGTCTAGCGCCTCAGTGGCGGTGGGGAGCCCCATTTCAGATAAATCGGTCAGTAGTTGGCGGCCAATATGCAGGCCTTCTTCAATTTGGAAGGTGTCATTAAGGTGAGGGTCGTTGATTAAACCCTTCCAGCCAACAGTCGTTCTTGGTTTTTCAAAATAAACGCGCATGATGAGATAAAGGCTATCACTTAATTCATCAGCAAGCTTTTTAAGCTTTTCGCCGTATTCTTTTGCTGCTTTAACATCGTGTATAGAGCATGGCCCTACTACCACCATAAGGCGGTGATCCTTATGGTCGAGGATGTTTTGGATTGTCTTGCGGCCACGCACAACAGTTTGGAGGGCTGCTTCGGTGATAGGTATATCTTTCTTTAGTTCCCCAGGTGTAATGAGTACGTCGAGGGAGCGTATATTGGTATTTTCAATGCGTTCGTCTGTCATGACGAGAAATCCCATTCTTAAAAGTGGTGTTCGCAGGTAGTTGTTATTCGCCTGCCCCTTTGGCTGAGAGCTAAGCAGTGTAATGTAAAGCTACTGAAAGG
Source organism: Pseudomonadales bacterium (assembly GCA_016763235.1). Lineage (GTDB taxonomy): Bacteria > Pseudomonadota > Gammaproteobacteria > Pseudomonadales > UBA3067 > UBA3067. The sequence continues at coordinate 8,451 of JAESUE010000191.1, read as the reverse complement.
TTAAGGAGGAAGGGGGAAAAGTCGCTGCTTGAGAATAAATATATCTGTAAAATTTGTACATGCACGTGCCAGTGAGACCGAGGTTTTTATGGCTATGGCTTGTAACACCTCAGCGAACTCTGTAACTGCTCAGATTGCGTTAAAATTTGAGCAGAGCAAGGCGAAAAATGTGCGTTTATACCTATAAATGATCACTTTTTAACGCTGTTATGCACGAATTTTAGCGTGAGCTGAGTAGTTACTATGGGTTTATATATAGAAAAAAAAGGCAGCGCTTTTATGGCACTGCCTTTTTTGTTAGTGAGTCTCTAAGTTTGTGCTTACCTAGCCGATAACCGCACCCTTCGACTTAAGGTCTTCAATCTCGGCATTGTCGAAACCGAAATCAGTTAAGATTGAAGTGGTATCCTCACCTGCTTTACGTGAGCTGGTGGTGAGTTCTGGAGATGTTCGGCTGAAGCGAGGAGCGGGTGCTGGCTGAGTTATTCCATCTAACTCCACAAACGTTTTCCGTGCTTTCATGTGAGGGTGTTCCGGGGCTTCGCTGAGTGAAAGTACCGGAGCGAAACAAATATCCGTGCCTTCCATGATCTCGCACCATTCGTCACGCGTTTTGGCTTTAAATACTTCCGTTAGCTCTGCCTTTAGCTCAGGCCACTTAGCCGTCACCATTTGTGGGGCAAATTGTTCGGCATTCAAGCCTGCTTTTTCAATTAATAAACGGTAAAACTGCGGTTCGATAGAGCCAAGGGAAATATACTTTCCATCTTTGGTTTCATAGGTGTCATAAAAGTGTGTTGCGCCATCGAGCATGTTGCTTTCCCTTTCTTCAACATGCATGCCCATATTTTTGAAGGTCCAGAACATGGACATTAAGGAAGATGCACCGTCCACCATCGCTGCGTCGACGACTTGTCCCTTGCCCGATTTTTGAGCTTCGAAAAGAGCACACATCAGTCCGAAAGCAAGATACATAGCGCCGCCGCCAAAGTCGCCCACAAGGTTTAATGGCGGTACAGGACGCTCACCTTTGCGGCCAATAGCGTGCAAGGCTCCAGTGAGAGAGATGTAGTTAATATCGTGACCAGCCGCATTTGCCATCGGGCCATCCTGACCCCAACCGGTCATTCGTCCGTAAACAATTTTGGGATTTTTTGCCATACACTGTTCTGGGCCGACCCCAAGTCGCTCAGCAACACCAGGGCGAAAACCTTCAAAAATAATATCGGCTTGTTCACAAAGACGAAGAACGACATTCACCCCTTCTTGGGATTTCAAATTAACAGCAATAGAACGTCGGCCACGGTTCAGAATATCATTGGGAATAGCGCCACCCAAGCCACCACCCGCACGGTCGATGCGTATGACTTCCGCACCCATATCGGCGAGCATCATTCCGCAAAATGGCCCAGGGCCAATTCCTGCCAACTCAATTACTTTTACGCCTGCGAGTGGTCCCATACTTCTCTCCTTTGAATAGTGAATCAGTTGTTTTATTGTTAGGTGTGATGAATATTGTATAGAGTTCGCAAGTCTACACCAGTTTTATCAAAGCGATAAGGGCGTATTTGTTGAAGCCAGTAAACGTGGAAAACTTTCTCAAAACAGTATTCTTTGCTACTGTAACCACCAAATGAAATCACGCGTAATTATTTATTCAGCCTATGTCAGTTTATGCTCAAATTAGAGCACAACGGACTTTGCTGGGTGATTACAATAACAACAGGTGGATCAAGGGATGAGTTATTTAAAACCGAAGGATAAAAATGTATTAATTACTGGCGCATCGTTTGGCTTTGGTAATGAGCTGGCCAAGCATTTTGCGGCAGACGGTTATAACCTTATTCTGGTTGCGCGCAGTGAGGATCGCTTGGTGGCCTTGGCCAAAGAGCTTGGCGATAAGTATGGGGTTCAAACGTGGGTTTTTGCCAGGGACCTTTTTGATCGTGATGCGCCCAATCAATTGCATGCTGAGCTTAAGGAAAAGGGTATTCCTGTACATATATTGGTTAATAATGCCGGTTTCGGCACCTACGGCCAATTTTCCGAAATTAAACTTCAGGATGACCTTAATCTAGTTCAACTCAATGTGGTCGTTGTGACTCATATGACCAAGCTATTTTTAAAGGATATGCTGGCGCAAAATGAAGGGCGCATATTAAATGTTGCCTCCATGGCTGCGTTTTTACCTGGCCCCTATATGGCAACCTATTTTGCCAGTAAAGCGTATGTCTATTCTTTGACTGACTCCCTCGCCGAAGAGCTGCGCGGCACCAATATTAAAATTATGGCGCTTTGTCCGGGCGTGGCCGCAACTAATTTCCAGCAAACCGCAAACAATGGAAAAGCATTAATTGGCGGCAAAATAGACTCGTTTGTAATGAGCGCTGAAGCGGTAGTGGATGAAGCCTACGAAGATTTCATGAATGATAAAAAGCTGAGTATTCCAGGTGTCAGTAATAAAGTGATGTCTTATTTCCTACCCTTTATCCCGCGCTCTTGGATGAATAGGGCAGTAAAAATGTTTAACAATAGTAATGATATTAATACCTATCGTTAAATGCTGGTTTGATGCAGGTAAAGTTTCAACTTTGAGAGTAGAAAAGCGTGCGGAGTAGATGTGGGTCGTTAGTTGAATCCGCAAAGCGTACTATATGTTAGTCGTTTAGCTTTTGGCCTTGTAACTACTCAGCTTACGCTCAAATTTTAACGCAATCTGAAAAGTTACAGAGTTCGCGAAGTAGTTACTTGGCCTTTTGATAGAGAGGAGTCAGAATTTCTCATTCTGCTCCTCATTTTGAGGCATTAGCGCGTTTAAACAGCGCAAAGTAATAGGTGTCGTTAGCCGATTGCGCGACTAAGAATAAATTGATTAATTTCCTTTGCGCAAATATCCGTATATTCCATGGGTAAGAAATGTGATGCGTCATTAAATACTTGGTAGGTGTTGTGTGGATGCAGTGCTTTCATTTTATTTAATGATCCCATCATGCAGGTCGAACCATTTTTTCCTTTCAGTAGGGTGACTGGGCATTGCAGTTTTTTGATGGCCTGCCAAGGTTGGTGGCTGGTAACAGAGAACGTTTTTGCTTCCCATTCGGGTTTGCAGCTGAGTTCTAAGCCTTCTTTGCTTTCTTTAGTTCCCCCTTCTACATAATTTCTAATCCATTCTTCCGGCCAAGATTTGAATGCCCCGCGTCCTGTATAACGCTTTATGGCAGCAGCTTTGCTTGGGAATCTTGCTGTGCGATTTTTTGCACCCTCTGCAATAGGGAGCTTATGGCCAAGTTTTAAGGCCTTCGCTGTCGTCATAAATAAATTCATTGCGGGTGGCAAAATGACCGGTTCCAGTAAAATAAGCCCTTTGACTTGTTCTGGCCTTGCCGCTGCTGCCGCGATACTAACGGCAGCTCCAATAGAATGGCCCGCGAGAAATAGCGGCTCTCCTAGCTGGTCTATAAATGCGATTAAATCCTTCTCGTAAGTGTGCCATGAATGCAGTTTATTTGGATTGGCGGGTGCGTTTGATTGGCCGTGGCCCCGCATATCCATAGCGTAGATGCTGATTCCTGGGTCAATTTGTGCGAACAAAGGTGAGTAAGTTTGCCCATTAAAGCCAGTCGCATGGGCGAAGTGGAGTTTGGGGGCATGTTGCTCAGAATCCCTTTGTAGATAAGATATTCCGTTGATGCGTGGTTGTGAATCAGAGTGAATCGTGTGGCGCTTCAGTATGGGCAGGGTGTTTGTTTTGCTTGTACCGGACATGATAGGTATCGCTGCGTAGGCTTCTTAGGAGGGGGGTGTTTTCTTATGTCCCCCTGATTGACAGGGCTTATGTTATCATGCTTGCCAAATTTTAAGTAAACTCGCTGAGCGGGTGTTTACAACCGAGTAAAACAAGTAACTATTCAGCTCAGCGAACTCTGTAACTGTTCAGATTGCGTTCAAATTTGAGCAGAGCTGAATAGTTGCGAAAACAATACCAATAAAATTAGCCGGTATAGCTTGCCGGAATTAACCAGAAAAAGGGGCCTCCATGAGCAGCCAAGTAGACACAAAGTATTACGACGATATCATCCATTATTACGATTCATGTGAAATTGATTACAAAATGTTGTGGCGTCTTGATCGCTGTAAAGCAATGCACTATGGGTATTGGGATGAAACTACCGAAGGTGTGTCCGACGCCCTAATACGAGAAAACGAGGTTCTGGCTGAGCGAGCGGGAATTAAAAAAGAGCACCGCGTTTTGGATGCAGGTTGTGGTGTAGGTGGAAGCTCTATTTGGATGGCTCAAAATATTGGCTGTGAAACCTTGGGTATTACGCTTAGTGCAGAGCAGGTTAAGGCCTGTAAGAAGCATGCGGACGAGGCGGGTACCTCGGCTCAAAATGCTTTTGAAGTAAGAGACTACACTGATACCGGCCTTGATGATGGGGTGTTTGATGTTGTTTGGGCGATAGAAAGTGTTTGTCATGCGCCCAACAAAGAAGACTTCGTTAAGGAGGCGTTTCGCGTCTTAAAGCCGGGTGGCAAATTGATCATTGCTGATTTTTGGGCATCTCATCCTGAGTACCGAGGTGAGGATCAAAAAATCATGAATGAGTGGTTATGGGGCTGGAGCGTTAACGAGCTGGAGCAAGTCGATAAATTTCGATCTTACCTCAAGACTAATGGCTTTAATGAGCTTGATTATGAAGAGGCGACAGAGCGAGTAAGGCCTTCCGCTGAGCGCCTGCATAAATATGCAAAATGGACCTTATTGGGGGCTAAGCTTCTTGAAATCCTACATATTCGCAATAAAGCGCAGTCTGGCAATGTGGTAGCGGTGCATAGAGCCAAAATCGCCTTAGATAGAGGTTTGTGGAACTACGGTATTATTTGTGCTCAGAAACCAGAAGCGTAAGCCGTAATCATATGTTGTTTATTGGTTTTTCAGCGTCAAACAGTTGCCTGGCGCTGAACCCTAGGTAGTAATTTACGCATGCCACTTGTAAAATTTTAAACAAGTGTTTTAATAGCAGCGCCATATTGTTGGTTAGCGCCACATATTACCCTGCAGACAGGTTTTGGCTCAGGGGCTTGAACGCACCCATTAATTTTGTTTTAACCCGTTGCTGTAAACAGGTAACGGAACCGATGCTTTCCATCGTCTAGTGTGTTTAAGGCAAAGAAACACAAAGATAGCCATGTGCTTTTCTTATGTTTCCCGTATGGATTCACTAAAAATGCTAAGAAGGAAGATCCTATGAATGTAGACTATAGCCCAGAGGAACTTGAGTTCCAGCAAGAAGTAAGAACCTGGTTTAAAGAAAATCTGCCAGAAGACCTTAAACAAAAGAACATGCGCGGTGAAATGCTGTCGCGTGAAGAAGCTATATCTTGGCAGCAGCTTTTAGGTTCTGCTGGTTATTTGGTAGTAAGCTGGCCTCAAGAGCACGGTGGACCAGATTGGAATGCAACACAGCGTTATATCTTTGATGCTGAGCGTGCCGCTGCCGGCGCACCTGTAGGGTTCTCAATGGGAATCATTATGCTTGGGCCTGTACTGATGGCTTTCGGTACCCCAGCGCAGAAAGAAAAATACCTGCCAAAAATTGTTAGTGCGGAGGATTGGTGGTGCCAGGGTTATTCTGAGCCAGGTGCTGGTTCTGACCTTGCTAGCCTGAAAACTCAAGCAGTTTTGGATGGCGACGATTACGTTATTAATGGCACTAAAATCTGGACTACGTACGCGCATCATGCGAACCGTTGTTTTTGCTTGGTTCGTACTGATAACGATTGCAAGATCCAAGCGGGTATCTCCTTTATCCTGATTGACGATATGACTGCTCCTGGTATCGAAATTCAGCCTATTGTTAGCATCGATGGTGAGCATCACCTTAATCAGGTGTTCTTTGATAACGTTCGCGTTCCCAAGGAAAACCTAGTCGGCGTTGAAGGACAAGGCTGGACTATCGCTAAGTACCTGTTGACTCATGAGCGTACAACTATCGCTGGCGTGGCTGACTCTAAATTAAATTTGGCCAACATCAAGCGTATAGCTGTTGAAAATGAAGCCGACGGTAAAGCGTTGATTGATGATGAGCAAACGCGTCTTGATATAGCCCAAGCTGAAATTAATTTGATTCAGCTTGAATACACCAACTTCCGCACCTTGGCTGATACTGCTGCAGGCCGTGCTCCTGGCCCAGAGTCTTCGTTGTTGAAGATCAAGGGAACGGATACCCAGCAAGAGCTTTCTGAGCTGAAAGTGAAAATGGCGGGTTACTATGCGTTCCCATGGCATACAGAGGGTTTTGTTGGGCCAACAGATTTTGCCTATGCAACCCAAAGCTATAACTTCTTACGCGCTAGTACCATTTATGGCGGCAGTACTGAGGTTCAGAAAAACGTTGTAGCTAAAATGCTATTAGGCCTGAGATAAGTAAGGGGAGATAATTATGGATTTTTCATATTCAGATGAACAAAAACTTATAAAAGAACAAGTTGAGAAGTTTGTTAAGAACGATTACAGCTTCGAGACGCGCAATAAAATTTTAAAAATGGATGCCGGTTTTGATCGTAGCATATGGCAGCAGTTTGCTGACCTTGGCTGGTTAGGTGTTCCTTTTTCTGAAGAAGACGGTGGTTTCGGTGGCGGCCCTATTGAAACGGCTATCATCATGGAAGCCTTTGGCAACGGGATGGTAGTAGAGCCATACATGAGCAGTATCGTGCTGTCTGGTAATGCCCTTTCTTTTGCTGGTAGCTCTGAGCAAAAGGCTGAGCTGCTTGCTGGCATCATCGGTGGTGAATTGTTGATGTCTGTTGCTTATGCAGAAGCTAAGTCTGGTTATAATCTCGCTAACGTTAGCACTTCTGCTAAAAAATCAGGTGATGCCTACACTGTTTCTGGTGAAAAGGTCGTTGTATTGGGCGGCGAGTCAGCAGATAAAGTGATTGTTTCTGCCCGTACTGCTGGTGGAAATACAGACGAAGAGGGTATTTCTTTGTTTGTAGTTGATACTAAAGCGGCAGGTGTTGAAGTTCGTGGTTATAAAACTATGGACGGTGGCCGAGCTGCCAACATCAGCTTTAACGATGCGCCAGCAGAGTTACTTGGCAAAGAAGGCAAGGGCTTAGAGATTCTTGAGCGCGTTATTGATAACGGTATTGTCGCTGCGAGTGCGCAGGCCTTGGGTGAAATGAATTCTTCATTCCAGAAAACGCTTGAGTACGTAAAAATACGCAAGCAGTTTGGCGTGGCGATTGGTTCATTTCAAGTTATCCAGCATCGCATGGTGGATATGTTTACGCACGTTGAAAGCTCTCGTTCCATGATGATTATGGCGAGCACTAAAGTATCTTCTGACGATGCAATTGAGCGTAAAAAAGGCGTTTCCGCAGCGAAAGTTTATATCGGTGATGCGGCTCGTGCTGTTGGTCAGGATGCGGTGCAGTTGCATGGCGGTATCGGAATGACAGAAGAGTTGGATGTTGGTCATTATTTCCGACGTTTGACGCTTTTCTGCAGCATTTTTGGTAGCACTAGCTATCATTTAAGACGTTTTGCAGATTTGGGCTAGTTAGTGAAGAGCTAATGAACCTGCTTTAAAGAAAGCCCGGTTGGTGTAAATCAATCGGGCTTTTTTCGTTATTAATCCAAACTTTTTAGTAATACCTCAGAGAACTCCGTAAGAGTTCAGGTTGCATTCAAATTTGAGCGTGAGCTGAGTCGTTATACTTTTTAGCGGCTAGTGGGTGCTCGTTTTGGGCTTATGTATCGACCTTTCGAATTTTAAGTGACTGCCTCTTCATGAGGTTGATCATCAGTTTTCTGGGCAAAAAACGTGGTAGTAACGCAGTCAAACTGGCTGCTCTACCAGGCGTGCAGACTAAATCGCCCCTCATTACCGCTTCATAGGCTTGGTTTGCTACGCTTTGCGCATCAAGCCATTGGCTTTTAGGTACCTTGCTTACCATGTCCCGCGTACCCGTTACATCATGGAATTCGGTATAGGTTAGGCCAGGGCATAAAGCGGAGACATTAACACCCGCGTGTCCTGCTTCTGCTTGCAGGGTGTGGGATAAACTAACGACAAATGTTTTGGCACTGGCGTAAAGGCTTTGGCCGGGAGAACAGAGTAGTAAGCCGTTGATGGATGAAACATTGATAATGCGGCCATAACCGCGCTCTACCATGGCGGGGAGAAATAAATGGCAGAGGTGAGATACAGCTGTCACCAACACCTGAATAAAGTCCTTCTGTTGCTGCCAGTCTGTGTTGACATAATATCCAGGCACGCCATAACCTGCATTATTGATGAGAGCATCAATTTGAATGTTTTTGTTGGCAAGTTCCTTGTATATATCCAGAGGAGCCTCTGGGTCTGCAAGGTCGGCAACGATAACCGTAACATTGATTCCATATTGCTCACTCATATTCTGAGCAAGTTCTTCCAGCTGCGC
>JAESUE010000190.1 GCA_016763235.1 Pseudomonadales bacterium | reverse complement strand
TCACGCTCAAATTTGAGCGTGAGCTGAATAGTTACAATGATTTTACGCGTTGATCAAGGAGCCATCTAATGACAGTAGCAAGCCTGATTTACCCCTTTGATACCCCGCCTGCTTCAGAAGAACTCCTTAGGATTCGTGGTGGCAGATACTGGTTGCGAATACCCATCCCATTTAGTCTTGATCACATTAACTTATGGTTAGTGGAAGGAGTCGAAGGCTGGGTTATCGTGGACACGGGCGTTAACAGTGACGACACCCAAGCAAACTGGGAAAAAATTTTTAAACATGATTTAAAGGGCAAACCAGTGAATGGCGTTGTTGTCACCCACATGCATCCCGACCATGTAGGCATGGCAGGGTGGTTGTGCGAGCGTTGGCAGACGGATCTCACCATGACAAAAACAGAATAGCTGTACATGCAAATTGGTGGAGATTTGGCGATTAAACATCAAGACAGCTATTCCGAGTACTACATGCGTTTAGGTGTTGATGAAAAAACAGTTCAGAGTTTACCTAGAATGTACGCGCTTTTTTCTCGCCTTATGTCCCCTGTACCGGGTACGTTTCATCGAATGAAAGCAGGCGATATCATCGATATTGGCAGCTTTAAGTGGAAGGTAATGATAGGTCATGGGCACTCTCCAGAACATGCGTGCCTATATTGTGAAGAGAAAAATATGATTATCGGTGGCGATCAACTATTACCTGGAATAACACCCTCGATCTCAGCATCGGTAGAAGAAATTGACAGCAACGCCCTTAAGGAATTTCTAGATTCGCTCGAACAGCTTTACACGCTACCGGCTGATGTGTTGGTGCTGCCATCTCATCAGCTGCCTTATCGAGGGGTTCATACACGCATCGATCAATTAAAAGCCCATCACTCTTCACGTTGCGACATGCTGCGGGAGGCATGCGAAGAGCCTAAGAATGCCTTTGAGTTGGTGGGCGTACTATTTGGCCGCCGCAAGCTCGGGCCAATGGATAAACTAATGGCCATGGGTGAGACCATCGCCCACATTAACTTGCTGCTGAATGAAGGAGAGGTGTGTCGTTATTTGGATGATAATGAGCAGTATTTGTTTGTTTTGGAAAAGAAGTGTTGAGTGAGGTTGAGATTTTTGATTTAGATGACTGATGTAGGCTAAAACCTGTAAGATCTTGCCCGTATTCATCAACGAGGAAATCATATGTTAGAGGTAAATAGCTATTTTGATGGTAACGTGAAATCGATTGGTTTCGATGCGGGGCCGCTTCCCGCTACGGTTGGGGTTATGAAGCCTGGCGATTACACCTTCGGAACAGATAAGTTTGAAACGATGACCGTTGTTAGAGGTGTTTTAATCGTTCAGCTGCCGGGCAGTGATGAGTGGAAAGAATTTAAAGATGGGGACACCTTCGAGGTAGATGCGAATAAGGAATTTCAGTTAAAAGTAAAAGTCGATACGGCTTATTTGTGCACTTACGGCAAGTGATTTGGGGGTGAATGCCTTGTAGTTCTAAAACTTAGGGCTTGGAAATTTTCAACCAGCTAATAAATAAAAAAGGGGTGAAATAAATTCACCCCTTTTTTATTGTTCAACAAATACAGCTTATTAGCTTAGAATGTTCGAAACAACTTTAAGAATTTTCACAACAAAAGGAGGGTAAGCTCTGTTCATTAAAGGCGCTGGAGAAAATGCTCCTTGGTAAAGGACACTCTTCTTATGAGAGAATTCCAGAAAGCCAGCTTGGCCATGGTAGCCGCCCAGACCACTTGGCCCAATACCACCAAAAGCCATTTTTTCATTGGCAAAATGCAACATCGTTTCGTTAACGCAGGCGCCACCAGAGGTAGTTCGGCTGAGTACTTTTTCAGCTTGCTTCTTGTCGTTATCAAAGTAGTAGAGGGCTAGCGGACGCGGCCTTTCGTTTACAAATCGGATGGCTTCATCAATATCCCGGTAGGTAATAATGGGTAGGACCGGCCCAAAAATTTCTTCCTGCATAACATCGCTGTCAGGGTCAACATTAAGAAGCAATGTAGGTGGAATTATTCGGGTTCCCTCAGGGATGCTGGCATTCGTTGGGTTTACTTGTATGACCGTAGCGCCACGCTCTTCAGCATCCTTAATGAGGTTGTTAATACGGATGAAGTGGCGATCATTAACGATCCAGCTTATATCTTTGTTGTCATCAACACTTGGGTAACGTTTGGTGATTTTTTCTTGGAGAGTACTTACCAGTTCATCAACCTTTGATTCGTGAACCATGATGTAATCAGGGGCAATACAGGTTTGCCCAGAGTTCATAAATTTACCCATCATTATGCGGTCAACAGCCTTGCTGATAGGGTAGTTGACGTTAATGATAGTGGGGGATTTTCCACCAAGCTCCAGTGTTACAGGTGTGAGGTTCTCTGCAGCCGCTTTCATAACGATTTTGCCAACATGAGTGCTGCCAGTGTAAACAATGTGGTCGAAAGGGAGCTGAGTAAAGCTGGAAGCAACCTCCACATCACCAGTTACAACAGTGATGTAAGACTCATCAAAAGCGCTGGCAATCATCCTTTTAACCACTTCGCCTGCTTTTGGAGTCAAGTCGGAGGGTTTGACAATAGCGCTGTTTCCAGCTGCTATAACACCGATAAGAGGGGATAAAACAAGAAGTACAGGATAATTCCAAGCCCCCATAATGCCAATAACCCCTTTGGGTTGATACATAACGCGGCTTTTTGCCATGCCCGCACTAATACTTCGGCCAGGATTTGTGGGCTTCATCCATTTCTTAAGGTGTGACTTGGTCGCAACAATTTCATTAAGCGTTGTTACAATTTCTGTAACCCAAGTTTCAGTATCACTTCTATAGCCAAAGTCTTCTTGAACTGCGGCAACGATTTCTTCCTTATATTCGCCAATCGCTTTCTTAAGCTTATTTAGGGCTTCGATACGTTGCTTGTAATCAGGTGCGCCATTTTCTAAGAATGCGGATTGCTGTTGGCGAAGAAGAGGTAAGAGAGGGTTGCCAATTTCGGCGGCTGCAGCTTGGGGGTTGTTCACGAAAGTGCTCCTGAATATTATTTTTTGTAGAGAGTCTCACATTTTGTTTAAGCAGTAATACTAAGCCAGAAAACGTGGGGAATATAAGTGTTTTTATGTCGGATAAAATCCAATCCCGAAAGATAACAGAGAAAGGCCGTAATGCCAAATTCACGATGTTATGGTGTAATAGGTAGTACTACCAAATAGATAGCACTTCTTTTTAGCTTTAGTGGGAAATTAATTGATTTCTGGCCAGCTTTTCAACATAACCATATGAAACAGCTCACCTTTGTAGTTAAGCACACAGCCGTTTTTCATAATGGCATGAAGGGTTAAATTCCTATCGATTCGCATACCTTCCCTAAGGTTTTGGCTGTTAATAATAACCGTACGGTTTTCAGCCTTCTTATCATACCAATGAGATTCGTAGCTAAGAATAGGGAGTTGTTCCTTTATCTGTGCGCTTATTTCACTAATATGAGGAAAGTCTGACAAGTGTAAAGGTAAGCTTACTGGCGCCATTCGTACATCGGTGGCTCGAATTCGTTTGTTTTGCGGACTAGCCTGAGTGCTAGCAGGGCGGCTACTCTTTATGACCGGAGATAACTGGGGTTTGGTGTCATTTTCTTTCTGTTTTAGCGCGGTTTTATAAGATAAAGAAGATTCTAGGTGTTTCGTATAATCATCTGATTTAACGATATTAATTGCAATTTTTAGATTCTCAACTTCGCTATGTATTAGAGCGCCCTCAGGCTGAGGAAGAGGGTGCTGTGAAGGTGGCAGAGTTGCGTTAAACCAGATGCCCGCAGCAAGTAGCAGGCTTAAGCTTATTGCCAGACCAATAGCAAGAAATGTGCTAGTGAAAGGTGCGGCCTTGTGAGCGGCGTTACTGCTATAGAGGGCTGGAGAAGGTTCTGCCGTATGTTGACTTGTTGGCTGGTTTTCTTCTTCAGACTTTCTTAATGCCTCTAGAATCAGCGACATCTTAGCTCGCCTCGTTTAAAGTAGTGAGAAGTGGGGAGGGTGCATTGCTAAGGGTATTAATGGTAATAATGGTCTCCGGCCCCGCAACACCATCTGTCTCTAGCCCAGTTTCTCTTTGGAAAAGCCTGATCTGCATGTCTATTGGTGCGATGTAAATAGGCAAGTTTGATTCAGGTTTGCTCGCAGCGACATCCAATTGATGTCTAAACCATTGAATGGATGTCGCTGAGCTTTTTGCACTGATGCCTTCTGAATACTGAAAAGGAGGGCGCCATAACAGCTCGAACTGTCCCGTCCAAGACGATTCCAAATCATCCAGGCTGAGTGTTTGGCTAAGCCCGCCAATTATCAGCTCTACTTCTTGGTCTGTGACTTTATTGATGGTTGCAAAATATTGCTGACTACCCTCACCAGTAAGCTGGATAACCGCAGGACGATTTAATTTTATGAGGTTGGCAAGCGTATGGCTTCCTTTTAAGCATCTCAGCTCATGATTCTCGGCGAACGCGCAAAAATCATCCCCAGGCTTGAAGGGGCTATCGAGACTCCAACGAGTTAAGAGCGCTTGGCGTGCGAGAAACCTAAGTTCTTTTGCAGATATGCTCACTGTCTCAGTAACGAGTGTTGGCTGTTGGTCAATCGATGGGCTTTCGGTTATCGCGCCACCCCGATTGCCTGTAAGCCCTGTTTCATAGCTGGAAAGAGGTTTCTGAGGGGGGGCTGTTGCTGGCACGGAGTATGCCGATCCTTGAGTTACAGCCTGACTATCAAGTATTACAGCAAGGAAATAGCGTTGAATCTTGGGTGCAAACATGTAAAGGCTGAAAGCTAAGGCAAGAGATACAGCCAGAGAAGAGGCAAGTATTTTATTTCTATAAGGGGATGGTTTTCGTGTTGAGGTTGGCTTGTTGAGAATTTCGGCTGCTGCGGATACGATTTCTTCTTTTGTAACTTGGCTTCGAGTGTGTACGTAAGCTGCCAGTAAAGCTCTGTCTGATACAGTATTTATAAGGCGAGGAATGCCTCTGGTCAATTTATGAAGCGTCTTTATTGCGCCCTTATTAAAAAGAGGGCGTTTTGACCCTCCTGCAATATAGATCCTATGGCTGAGGTAATGCTCTAACTCAGCAAGGGTTAAAGGGCCAATATGGAAGCGAGCAGTAATACGCTGGGCTAATTGCTCAAGCTCTGGTTTTTGAAAGACATCGCGTAGCTCTGGCTGTCCGATTAAAATAATTTGAAGCAGCTTCTTTGAATTTGTTTCCAAATTGGTAAGCAGACGGATTTGCTCAAGGACGTCTGTGCTGAGGTTTTGTGCCTCATCAATAATTAATACACTATGTCGGTTGCGGCTATGCTGGTCTAGTAAATAGCCATTGATTTTATCGATAGCCTGTTTGATGGTGAGGCTGCGGCCCTCGTCGTTCAGTGGTACTTTAAATTCATCACAAATACTTAAAAGCAATTCCAGAGCTGAAAGTTTTGGATTAAAAATATAGGCAACTTCAACGTAATCAGGTGTTTGTTCTAACAGGCTACGGCATAAGGTCGTTTTTCCTGTTCCGATATCGCCGGTTAATAAAACAAAACCCTCTCCCTCTTGAATGCCATACAGTAAATGAGCCAGAGCATCCTGGTGTTGCTCACTCATGTACAGATAGCGAGGGTTGGGAGCGATTGAAAAGGGTTTTTCCTTTAGGCCAAAATAGTCGGTATACATAGTTTTAGATCAAATAATCAGTGAGGTAGCCAAGGGGGATGCGCTGATTTTACAGGATGATAGACGTGCCGCAAGTCATAGGTGTGTAAAACAAATGGAGGATGCCTGCTTGCATCGCAAATTAGTAGCGCCTCAGCGAACCCTGTAACTCTTCAGCTTGCGTTCAAATTTGAGCAGAACAAGGCGGAAAATAGGAGTTTATATGGTTAAATGATTATTTTTAACGCTGCTATGTATGAATTTGAGCGTGAGCTAAGTAGTTATGCAAATTATTGCTATAATTATTTCCGTTAGTACTGAGTTTACTGCTGTTGGAGACAGGCAGCCTTGTTTTTTTGTTCGCTGAATGGACTGGAAATATATACCCAGAGCCAACTATATTTCCGCGGGATGTTACAAGGGAATATTTCATCTAAGAGTATGGATAGGATATGCGCATGTTTGTGTGTAGAATGCCTGTTGGCGGGCTGTAGAGGAAAAGCCCTAGTCAAGGTAGCATACGTCGAAAAAGCATTGTTTTCCGGCAGTAAATTGGTATTTTTAGACACGCCTTAATTGCCGAATTGTATCGACCGAGGGGGTTTTAACATCCCGCTGGACTAGGAATAATCAAAGTATTTTGGATGCTGATAAACAATGGTCGTAAATAGTAATATAGATTCGCCGCCTAAAACCTTTCAATTAAAAGGCAGCATGGTCACGGTGATGGTCATGGAAATCTTACAGAGTGATTTGAGCGAGTTCTCGATTCAATTAAATCAAAAAGTAGATGCTGCTCCTGAGTTTTTTCAGGATACCCCCTTGGTTTTTAATCTAGAAAAATTAACCGAGCAGGATGAGATTGACTTTAATTCTTTAATAGATACTTGTCGCGCAAATGGTTTGTTCCCTTTTGCAGTAAAAGGCGGCAGTAATCAGCAACTAACAAAGGCGCGTTCTGCTGGCTTAGTGAGCATTTCGGGAGCAAAAGCCCGTGAAAAATCTCTTGATAAAGAAATTCCCAGTAAAGAGCCGGTAGATGACATCCCCGCTGAAGAAATACCGCCGCAACTGGCCCCAGCGAAGCTACCAACAAAAATGGTGACACAACCGATACGCTCCGGTCAGCAGGTCTATGCAAAAGGCGGTGATTTAGTCGTGCTTTCTTCTGTGAGCGAAGGGGCTGAAATACTCGCAGATGGTAATATTCATGTTTATGGCGCACTTCGAGGCAGAGCTTTAGCAGGTGTCCAAGGTGACGAAAACGCGAGAATATTTTGCAGTAATTTTGATGCTTCGTTAGTCTCCATCGCGGGTGTATATTTATTAAATGACGATATCGAAAAAAACCTTATTGGTAAAAGCGCTCAAATAACGCTTAATAAAGAGCAATTAGAAATTAATGGACTATGACGAATTGCTGCTACTCGTGTAAGTACATCGTATGTTCTTGATTTATTTAATATCGTTTAAGGTAACTATTTAGCGAACTCTGTAACTGTTCAGATAGCGTTAAAATTTGAGCGTGAGCTGAATAGTTACCATTTAAGTTTGAATAAACCTACGGGTATATATTGGCCTCCGACCCATTATTGTGATGGCTCGGTAGAGCTGCAAAAGCTTCTGTGTGGTAAAAAAGGAAATTAATGGAATGGCTAAAATTATCGTAATAACTTCAGGGAAAGGTGGTGTAGGCAAAACCACTACCAGTGCTGCAATCGCGACAGGGCTAGCGCAGCGTGGTTTGAAAACTGTTGTCATTGATTTCGATGTTGGTTTGCGAAATCTAGATCTTATTCTTGGGTGTGAGCGACGGGTTGTGTACGACTTCGTGAATGTTATTTCTGGCGAGGCGACCCTTAGTCAAGCATTAATAAAAGACAAGCGTACTGAAGGCTTGTACATACTCCCTGCATCTCAAACGCGCGACAAAGATGCCCTTACTGTAGAAGGAGTGGGTGCGGTTCTTGAGGAGCTTGGAAAAACATTTGATTACATCGTTTGTGACTCCCCCGCAGGCATTGAGAAAGGCGCGCAGATGGCGCTTTATTTCGCAGACATCGCCATTGTGGTCACAAACCCTGAAGTATCCTCTGTTCGTGACTCAGATAGAATTCTGGGTATTTTACAAAGTAAATCTAAGCGCGCCGAAGAGGGGCGGCCCCCGGTTGAAGAGCACTTACTTCTTACTCGTTATAACCCTGATAGAGTCGAAAAGGGAGAAATGCTAAGTGTAGAAGACGTTACAGACATTCTCGCCATCCCGCTCGTCGGCGTAATCCCAGAGTCAAAAACCGTACTTTCTTCCTCCAATCAAGGTGTGCCGGTTATTTTAGATAAAGAAAGCAGAGCTGGAATGGCCTATACCGACGTGGTTTGTCGCTTCTTGGGCGAAGAAGTTGAGCACCGCTTCATAGAGCCCGAGAAAAAGGGATTATTTAAACGGGTATTCGGGAGGTAGTGGTAATGGGAATTCTTAATTTTTTTAGAAAACAAGAAAAAAACAGTGCAGCAACGGCGAAAGAGCGCTTACAAATAGTTGTTGCCCATGAGCGCTCAAAGCGTGATGAAGATGACTTCTTACCTAAATTGAAGAAAGAAATTCTTGAAGTGATCGCTAAATACGTAAAAATCGACATGGATGATGTGGCTGTATCGTTGGATCAGTCCGATGCGAACTGCTCTATTCTCGAGTTAAATGTCACTCTTCCATCTACCGAAGAGCAAAATGCCTAGTAATAAAAAGCGCGTAAGAGTTTGCATCACTTCAGCACCCTGTTTTTGGCGTGTGAAAGTGATGCCTCTTTAGCTATTTTGAACTGAACAAAAATCTCTGAATAAATCTACTTCCCCTTAGGCTGCCCAGCTTAAAAGGGGAAGTGTTTTAGCGTAAAGGCTAAAAATAAATACTTTGTAAGTAGTTCTGCTCTCAAGTGACAACATTAAAACGATATTAGTAATTGTGATGGCTGATTTGACATATTTTTCCATGTACATATGATTAAGTTTATTTGGGATGCTCAAAAGGCAGATTCTAAGCCCAAAAAATTTCTTTTTCTGAAGCAAAATCAGTATTTTATGATGAGCTTGCCATTCAATTCTTCGACGATGCCAACTCTGAGTCCGAAGATCGCTTTATTATGCTCGGCATGAGCAATGAATCACGAGCTCTAGTCGTTTGTCACTGTGAAAGAGATGTTGGTGTGTATTATTTCAGCCCGTAAAGCGACTAATAAAGAACGTAAGTTTTACGAGGATGAATAATATGAAAGATGAATATGATTTTTCAAAAATGAAATCGCGTAAGAACCCTTATGCAGCAAAATTAAAAAAACCTGTGACAATTCGCCTTGGCGAAGATGTTATAACTTATTTTAAAGACATGGCTGATGAATCAGGTGTTCCATATCAGAGTCTTATCGATCTTTATCTAAGAGACTGTGTAGCGCAACACAAAAAAATTGATATCAGTTGGCAGTCAGCCCATAACAAATAGCTGCATCTGGCTCGTCAAATGGTCACGCCGTTTGACGAGCCACCGAGCTAAGCGTTCAGGTTGCATTCAAATTTGAGCATAACGGTGTTTGGACGTGATCTGAATCGTTACGGTTAAAGCTTGGTGATTTCTTCCATCACTGTTGCTGCCTCTTCCAGTTTTCCCGCGCGAGTTAGTGCTTCAGAATAATGCTGTAATATTTCTTTTGCTTTGGGTGTCGCCATGGCAGCTTCTTGTAATATAGGCAGGCCTTTGCTCAGCTGGTTGGTTTCAACAAGAATCCATCCATAGGTGTCAGCAATAGCAGCGCTTTTTGGGGCAAGCTTATAAGCCTCTGCAGCAAGCTCGGTTGCACGAGGGTCTCCGCCTTCAAAATAGATGTACGATAAGTTATTGAGCACCAGAGGGTTGTTACTTTTGATTGATAATGCTTTTTCATAGAGAGTGATAGCAGATTTGTTATTATTGTTTTCCTGCTCCAGCATTGCGAGAGTAATTAGCGCAGAAAGCTCTTCAGGATTATCCTCTACCCAACTTTTCACATGTGCCATAGCGGTACCAGAGTCACTGAACTCTTTTTTAATGCGATAAATCTTCAGCGCCAGCTTATCGTTTTTAATGGTTTTCCATAGTTCATCATAATAGCCAGCTGCTTTTTCGAACTGAGCAACCTCTGCCCATATATTGCCCTCCAGCTCTAACCCAGTATTTCCCATTCTTTCATCCTTTTGGAGAGATTTTGCCACCTTGATGGCACCAGCAGTGTCGCCATCCTTAGCCAGTAAACCTGCTTTTAATACATATGCCTTTAGGTTCTCCGGCTGTGCGCTTATAGCGTAGCTTAGCTGATTAAGAGCCTCTTTCGTGTCATTCTGTTTAATTGCCAGGCTAGCTTTTAAAATGTGTAGATTACTGGATACACCTTTAACCAAGCGGTTTTTTGGATTAATGACCTCGGCCTTATCAAGATATTGTTGGGATTGCCTAATATCCTTCAGTTGATAGTAATAGGCCGCCAAAATGAGAGCAGGAGAAAGCTCTGTGTCATTTTTCTTTTGAAGTTTCTTAATTTCATTGAGTGCCCACTCATTCTGTTTGTTGCGTATAGCAAACCGTATAATCTGAGTTAGCAGCTGAATGTTATCGGGAGCAGCGTATGCTGCAGTAACGAGTTGTGCTTTTGATGCGTCAATATTGCCCATTTTTTCATAGAGAGAGGCAAGCCCGTTTAGAGCCGGTAAAAAACCTTTATCTTTCTCTAGAGCAGCTTTGAAAGACGTCTCTGCCGAGTCAGTTTGATCTTTTAGGGCTGAAACACTGCCTTGCAGAGATAGGTAGGTAGGGCTGCTGGGGAATTCACTAAGGCCTGCCTTAATAAGTAACTGAGCTTCATCAAGACGCTTTAGTTTTAATCGAGTCAAGATTAATGCTAAGCGGGTCTTTTCAGGTATATATTTACCTTCAATAGCGGTATTAAGATATTCTTCCGCAGATTCAAGATCACCTTGCCGCAGTTTTGTCATTCCCATCAGGTAGTTAGATGGTGCATGCGATGGGGCGATACGCAGGGCCTTACCTAGCTCATCTTCGGCTTTCTTTATGTTTCTATTCGATAGCGCGGTTAAAGCACCTTGGTAGCTGGATTTGAGTTGCCCCGGGCGGGACCGCGCTAAAATATCTGAATATTGAATAGCCTTGTCCTGTTGCCCTGATTTATTTAGAGCCAATACCAAGCCGCTCAAAATAGTATATTTTTTGGGCGTCATAACGTCTGACTTATTGATTTCAAGCAAAGCGAATGTAAAGCTTTCCTCTGCTAACGCAAAGTCCTGCTGCTTAAGTGCCAGCTGACCTTTTAAAATAAGCGCATCCTCGCTATTAGGGTTTGCGGCCAGAGCCTTACTGACAAAGTTATTAGCGGCGTTAATGTCCTGGTCTTTAGCGCTTAATCTCGCGAGAAATAATAACGAGTCAACGTGTGAAGGGATAATCTCTATAGCTTGGTTTAAGAAGATTTTTGCCTCATCTTCTTTCTTGTTTTTTAGAAGTAAGAAAGCTTTAAGATAAGCTGATTCGGCTTTTTCACTATTAGTGATCGCGTCAAACGAGGATATACGTTCGTTAAGGCCTTCTTCTGGTGTGCTCATAAGCTCAAGCCAAAACTTTTTCAGCTGCTTATCTTTCGGTTTTTGGGTTGAAAGTGATAAACCTTTATTTATCTGTTTCAGGCTTTCATCAAAGGAGCCTAGCTGTTCATATATTTCTGATAAAACAAAGTACGCACCTGCATTGCTGGGTGTAGCTTGAAGAGCGTTCATTATCTCTATTCGAGCAGCGGATAACTGGCCATTCTTCAAAAAAGACTGCGCCTTGATCAGGTGTTGGCTACCTGCTGTTGGCGTCGTGGGCTCTTTGCATCCGGCCGACAAGGCAACAATAGCAGCCAGTAAAACGGGTGGAACGTTTTTTTTAACGTATTTTATTGCGCTTCTTAGCATTATCAAGCTCCTTGATGCTGTCGGTGATCTGCTTTCGTTAGATAAATCGGTGTAACTAGAGTGACCAAGCCTAAAAATTCCCTGCATTCACACCGAGTGTAATAGAAACGAAGCCTCGTTGTTCTATATTATGGCTTGTTGAAGCCATTTTTGCTGATTTCTTCATTGGCTCAGTTTCTTTTGTTTCTTGTGCCTTTTATTCTGCTTGTATTCAAACAGATTTTATTACAAGGCAGCAAGTATTAAAAACGTCTAGACTCAAACGATGCTTTGTGTAAACAAGGCGTCACGATAAACCATAAGCTTGTTGTATTTGTTATAATTTCGGCAACTACTCAGCGAACGCTGTAACTGTTCAGATTACGTTCAAATTTGAGCAGAACAAGGCGAAAAATGTGAGTTTATACGTATAAATGATTATTTTTTAACCGTTA
>JAESUE010000189.1 GCA_016763235.1 Pseudomonadales bacterium | reverse complement strand
ATCGAGAACCACGCGACTGAACTAGAAGGAAAGACCAACCTTATCTGCTGTGCCAGCGGTATGCGGAGTCAAATCGCACACCATAGGCTTCGCCAAACAGGCCTGCAGGATGTTTATGATATTGGCTCGATTAACACCTTAAAAGCCTGCATTCCCATGTCAGACTAAGCCAGCAATTCTCTCCCGTCACGCCTGAGCGTAGAGTAACATTCTAGCCAGGTGTGTTTTGACGTCTAAAAACTTGATCCCACACCCACATTTCGTATGTAATACGCTGCTTTAATCCCCCTCGCTAGCGCAGCAACAAGTTGTTCGAAACAAATCAGAACAAAGATTGTCTTAGCTGCAAGGCAGATAACTGCCCATACTATAGTTAAGTATTAACGGGCAAGGCCTAGATTTCACATTGAATAATAGAAAACTACCGGGTCAGGGCGTCTCATCTCCCTGGCTAATAAACTGCACCAAGGGAAAGCACACACCCAGGCTCCGCCTGTTCTGTTTCCCCTTTGCGGGCGGTAATGCAAATACCTACCTCCCGTGGGTCAATAGACTACCTGACGACATCGAATTACTTGCAGTACAACTCCCAGGGCGCGGCACGAGATTCAATGAAGCCTGTATTTCTGACTTAGCCGAACTGATTAATCAGCTTATGAGCGCCATTAAACCCAGCATGCAAATACCTTGTGCGTTTTTTGGCCACAGCATGGGCGCCATTATCGCCTATGAACTGTGTGTTGCGCTTAACAAGCAGCGTGAAACACTCCCCAGCTTATTGATGCTCTCTGCTTGCAGCGCGCCACAACAAAAGCCGCACGGCAAAGCACTGCATTCTTTACCCAGTAAAGAATTCTGGCAAGAGGTAAAGGCCATCAACGGTACCCAGGGTGAAATACTCAACAACCCCGAACTTTTAGCATTGCTAGAACCCAGCCTACGCGCAGATTTCAAAATCGTTTATGATTGGCGTCAACAAAATACGCAAGGCCAAGCTCCGCCTTTACCCATCCCAATAGAAATATTTGGTGCTTGTGATGATACCTCGGTAAATCTAGAACAAATAAGCGGCTGGAAAAACCACACGCAACACGGCGCCAACACCCACCTGTTTAAGGGTGATCATTTTTTTATAAATAATGCGGAAGACGAGTTTTTTAATACTCTATCTACCCTGCTCTCTCCCACTGGTTAACATTTATGCAAATATCGTCCATTTTCACGCAATATAAATTGAAAACTTTGCTGCCCATTGCATTGATTGCCAGCAGCATTCTCATCGCCATCCTACTAATCTTATTTAAACCTCAGGCTGAAAAACGCATCATCCAACCAAAACTACCCGTAGTCACGGTCAAAAAAGTTAATTCCGAAACAGTAAAAATTCCTGTCTTTAGCCGTGGAACAATTAAAGCAAAAACTGACATCATTCTCACTTCAGAAGTTCAAGGAAGAGTTCAGTCTATCTCTACAAACTTCTCTGCGGGTGGTTTTTTTAACGAAGGGGAGGTATTGCTGAAGGTCGACCCTGTAAATTATGAACTTGATCTAGCGAAGGTGAAATCACAGGTATCGAAAGCTGAATTAAACCTTGCGAGAGTGAAGGCCGATGTCCGCACCAACAAATTAGGGAAAACAAAGATTGGCTTAGCGCGTGTTGCAGAAGCCAAAGCGCAGCTTAATGCCGCAAAGGCAGATACAGAGCGCGTAAAAATCCTCTTGGCAAAAACGGAAATACGCGCACCGTTCTCTGGGCGGGTGCTCGAGAAAAAAGTGGGTAACGGCCAATATATTTCTCCTGGCATGCAGCTAGGTAGAATTTTTGCTACAAAAAATGCAGAAATCCATTTGCCGCTTTCTGACACCCAAATTTCATTAATCGATGTGCCTTATCACGGCAAACAAAAATCAGGCAAGACCCCACTGGTTCGTTTGAAAGCCACTTACGGAGAAACATCCTATTATTGGCTAGCGCACATTGTTGGCACCGAAGGGGGTGTTAACGCGCGCAATCGTTTGATGTATTTAATCGCTCATATTGAAGACCCTTTTGGTGATGACCCAGCGCAAGCCCAAAGGCCACCCTTAATCGTGGGAAAATTTGTTGAGGCAGAAATAGAAGGCTCCAGCTTTGATAATATTTTTGTCATACCACGCGAAGCAATTCGTAACAGCAACCAGGTTCTTACCATAGATAAAAACCAACGCCTGCATATTCATGAAGTAGATATTTTATACCGTGGAAAAAATAATATTTACATCAAAAAAGGGCTAGAAGAAAACGACCATATTGTTATGACACCGTTGGATGTCATTGTTGAAGGCATGCGTGTATTACTCTCTGATTCACAGCAAATGGAATTAGCCAACATCGTTGAGGAAGAAAACGATCTTGAGGTTAGTACACGACTTCTTAATTCCGATGGTAGAGAAAAGCACATTCCAACCGGCACCGATAAAAAGCGCTCCATTAAAATAAAAGAAGCCTTGCCACCTGAACCATTACCCGAGCAATAAGGGTAACACCTCAGCTCACGCTCAAATTTGAACGCAATCTGAACAGTTACAGCGTTCGCTGAGTAGTTACCAATAAGGAAATATTTTATGAATCGTATTATTGCCTGGTTCGCAGAAAACAGTGTCGCCGCTAATTTAATAATGATGCTCATTATCTTTGGCGGCATGTTATCGCTACCTAATATGCGTAAAGAAATCGTACCCGATGTTTCTCTCGAGATGATTCTCATTACCATCCCTTACCCTGGCGCTTCCCCCACCGATGTTGAGCGCGCAGTACTTACCCGTGTAGAAACAGCCATATTTAATATAGAGGGGCTGAAAAATATTCAAAGTACAGCCGCCGAAAACCGGGCAATAGTCCGCGTAAAAATAGATTACGGTTACAATATCAAGGAAATATTAGAAAAGATAAAAGTCCGTGTGGAAGGCATAGGAAGCTTTCCAAAAGATGTCGGAAAACCTCTCATTCAAGAGGTTTCTATCCGTAACCTTGTCAGCAAAATGATTATCTCCGGCCCTGCTGATGAGCGCTCACTTAAAAAATTAGCACAAAAAATTCGTGAGGATTTATTAGACAAAAAAGAAATAACACAAGTGGAAATTTCTGACATCAGACCCGAAGAAATTTCTATTGAACTATCTGAATCCTCTATGCAACGCTATGGATTAAGTTTTGCAGAAGTTGTGCATGTCATTCAAACATCATCCCTTAATTCATCAGGAGGACAACTCCATAGCCAAAGCGGAAAAGTCTCCCTCGGCATTCAGGGCAAAGCAAGTAATGGTGATGATTATGAAGAGATCGTGCTGCGCTCTGATGAAGATGGAGGGCGAATTCTACTGAAAGACGTTGCTACCGTCATTGACGGTATAAAGAACACCACGACACAGAGCCATTTTAATGGCGAGGCAGCTGTTTCACTTAAAATTTTCCGCGTAGGGAAACAAAATATATTAACCATTTCTGATACCTTAGAAGACTATATCAATAATCCAGAAACATATTTACCCGATGGTATTAGTCTGCATATTTGGAATGACAGCTCAAAATATTTTCGCAGCAGAATCAACTTGCTCATCAATAATGCAATAAGTGGTTTCTTCCTGCTTTTTGCAATTTTATTATTATTTTTACGCTTTAAACTTTCTTTCTGGACCAGCATGGGAATTCCCACTGCTTTTTTTGGGGCATTTTGGGTTATGCCTCTTTTTGATGGTTCTATCAACATGATCTCCATGTTTGCATTTATTCTCGTACTTGGCATCGTGGTCGATGATGCGGTCATTGTTGGGGAAAATATATTTAGTCATAATCGGCAAGGGATACTCGGCTTAGAGGGTGCTATAAAAGGGGCTCAAGATGTTGCCAAACCGGTTGTTTATGCGGTGCTCACCACCATGGTTGCCTTTGCACCACTTATTTTTCTACCCGGCCCAGAAGGAAAGCTTATTCGACTGATCCCCATCGTTGTGATGTGTACGCTAGCATTTTCCCTCATTGAATCTCTGCTTATTTTACCGTCTCATCTCGCGGGCACCAAACAACTTAAAAGGCCAGAAGATACGCGATTTAAAACGCTTGGGCGTATTCAGGTTAAATTTTCAGAAGGTTTGGAAAACTTTATTCGCCATCGTTTCCGCCCGTTTTTAGAGACGGTATTGCACTGGCGCTATGCTGCCCTCAGCGCTTTTTTCGCGCTATTTATTGTTTCAATGGCCATTGTTGGCGGCGGCTGGGCAAAAGTAAAATTTTTCTCAGAAATCGAAGGCGATCTCGCGATTGCAAAAATCAACTTTGCACGTAGCACCCATCTTCACACGACAGAAGAAGCCGTCCAGCGTGTAGAACTGGCGGCAAAACTCGTAGGGGAAGAGCTATTTCAAAAAACCGGCGAGCGCCAGATTCATAATATTTTTTCAAGCAGTGGCAAAGGTGGCGATCACAAGGGGCGAGTCGTTGTTGAATTAGCACCCTCTGAGACACGCACCATTTCCGGAGACAAAATATCTCAGCTCTGGCGAGAAAAAATTGGCACAATTCCCGATATCGTTAGCCTGAATATAAACCATACGCTAAATAGCCCTGGCCCTAGTATAGATATTCAACTCTATTCACAAGATCTTTCCATGCTTAAGATCGCCTCTGATGACCTTAAAAAAGCCCTCACAGGGTTTCCTGGGGTCTACGAAATTCACGACTCTTTCCAAAGAGGAAAGCAGGAAATTAATCTCGTAATGCGTCCTGCTGGCAGGGACCTTGGCCTCAATCTCAGCGACTTGGCCAATCAAGTACGGCAAGCATTCCACGGCACCGTCGTTCAAACAGTTCAACGGGGAGAAGATGAGGTCAAGGTCATTGTCCGCCTACCTGAGAAGGAGCGTAATTCGCTGTGGCATTTGGAAAACATGCATATCCGGCTGCAAGACAATACCACCACCCCCCTGCTTACCGTTGCTAAAGTTGAATACGGCAGCGGCCCAGCGGAAATAAAGCGTAGCGATAGGAAGCGCATCATCCGCGTTCAGGCGCGAGTAGATGAGTCGCTCAACAATGAGGGGGCCATAATGGTTTCGCTCAAGAAAAGCTTCTTAAACTCAGTAAAACAGAATTACCCCGGTGTTCACTGGGGCTTGGCAGGTATGCAAAAAAACAAAAAGGATGCGATTGATTATCTCATCACCTCCTTTTCACTTGCCCTGGCGATTATGTATATGCTGATGGCCTCCCTTTTTAGGTCTTATACACAGCCATTAATGGTCATGTTTGCAATCCCTTTTGGCCTGATTGGGGCGCTCGGTGGGCACTTGCTCATGGGCGTTGAAATTTCCATCTGGTCTCTAGTGGGGATGGTGGCGGTGAGTGGTGTCGTGGTGAACGACACTCTGGTTTTGGTTGACTATATCAACCGCAACCGCATCGCAGGCGTGCCACTGGATATCGCCATCCGAGATGCTGGCGCGTCGCGGTTTCGGCCTATCATGCTCACGTCTTTAACCACTTTCGCCGGTTTAACACCCCTGATGCTAGAGCAAAGCTTACAGGCACAGTTTATGGTCCCTATGGCTATATCGCTCGCCTTTGGGGTGATGTTCGCCACCGTTGTGAGTTTAATATTAGTTCCCGCCACCTATCACATTCTCGATGATATCAAAGCTGCCTTTGGCATGAGAGGCATCTCCCATTTCGTCAACGCGCAAGATGCAGCCTCGCCCACAAACAAGCTCGCTTTATCTACAGAGGCCGCTCCCGCAATCGCTCAGAAAACAATGAAGTGGCACATCGGCTTGGATGACGCCTACAACGAAGGATATCAAGCCGGCCTTACTGGTAGAAGTATTCGCAAATGCCCCTACGATGATGATGCGCTGCAGGCTAGCTGGGAAGCGGGCTGGGATGATGGAAAAGAGAAGTATGAGGGTTAGCCCTAGCGGTACCCTTTTGCACAAAAGAAGGGTTGCTATCAGTGCTGGATGAGGAACCGGAGGAAGACAATAAGTAATCGATTAGCTATAGCTGAAGTTCTCAGAGAACCCTGGAGAATCGCTATGCCTGTAAAAGCCGCTGATGAAGGCCTCTTGATCGACCATGCGGACATCAAAGCCAAGTGGGAAGCCAAACGTGCAGCTCAAATAGACTGACATTGCAGGCATCGATCTAGAGAAAATAGAAGCCCGCACTGCTCAAGAAAATAGCCCCATAGTCGCTATTGATGTAGTGATGAATATCATCGATAGCGTTCATCTTATCGGATCACCCCAGAGCCGAACGCCAAGGAACATTGAAAAATACGCGAGAACTGGTGATCGATGGCATACCGTTTATCGTGATCTATCGAGAACACCTCAGCACAAATTGCATTGAAATATTACGTTTATAGGAGACATCTATGAACTAGGATGTCTTGATAAGATGCAGCCATTTGCTTGGTTTTTTGTTTATTGATATGCCGGTAGTTATTTCAATTAAAAAACGACCGATCAAAAACAGCTATTAAAATTACGTTCAAATGCCAATAGCAGGTGTTTTGGCAATAGGAAAATATAAGCGAAAAGAGGCTCCTTTTCCGGGTGCTGTATCAAGAACAATATGACCGCCTAGTTCGTGCATAATGCGGTGAACACTTGCCAAACCAATGCCCGTGCCTTTGTCTTTTTCCTTGGTGGTAAAAAAAGGCTCAAATATTTGTTGCTGTAAGGCTGCAGAAATACCGGGGCCATTGTCTTTTACTTCTAGCACCACTTGAGGGTCTGTCAGTTTTGCCATACAGGTAGCGCAGTCGCCCGATGCCGAATCTAATTCATATAAACGAATAGTAATTTGCCCTTTGTTATTCATCGCATCACGGGCATTCACACAAAGATTAATAAGGAGCTGATGAAGTAATACTGGGTCTATGAAAACGGGGGAACAAGACTCATCCAAATCACGGCGTATCTCCATGCTGGATGGTACGGTGCCCCAAATCACGGGAATTACTTTCTCTATCAGGGGTGCCAGAGACAAAGCAGCCGTATTAGGAATCTCTTTGCGGCCATGGAGCATTAAACGCTGCACTAATTCACTCGCTCGCTGACCAGAGTTGGTGATTTGCTCTACATAATGATGAAGCCGGGCCTCAGGGTATCGCTTCATTTCATTACTCGCTAAATCCGCATAACCGAGTACCGAAACGAGAATGTTATTAAAATCATGGGCCATGCCCGCACTGAGCAAGCCTACGGCTTCGAGCTTTTCTGCTTGTTGTAGCTTGTTTACCATCGACAGACGCTCTTCTTCTGCACGTTTTTTAGCCGTAATATCACAAATGGTGCCAGCGATCCGAAGAGGGTTTCCAGAAGCATTTCGCTGCATGACCTTGCCCCGGCCTAAAACCCAAATCCATTTCCCTGATTTATGTTTTAGGCGGTATTCTTCCTCAAAACTAGGAGATAAACCAAGCAAAATCTCCATAAAGCCATCCAACACCAATTTTCTATCCCTTGGGTGAAGGTGCTCCTCCCAACTTGGAACATCTTGATTAGAATCCTTCTCGTTATACCCGAGAAGATGTTTCCAACCGATGTCATAACTAACTTCTTCGCCCGGAGGCCAGTCCCAGAGCGCCGCATCCGAGCCAGCCAATGCCAACACCAAACGCCCTTCACTTTGCTGAAGCCGGAGCTGGGCGGCTTTACGCTCTCGAATATCGCCTACAAAACAAAGAAGCTTTTTCTGCCCCTCGATGACTAGCTGGGCCAGAGAGACCTCCACCGGCAGCAAGGTTTTATCTGTTCGACACAAGTTAAGTTCAATACGCTGAAATATTTTTGTGGCGATGCTGGTGGAAACAGCTTTCTCGTAAAGTGGACGATCTGATTCAGCAACCCACTCATCCATCCGTGTTCCCACCATCAGGGATGCTGATGACAAACCCAACATGCTGAGCAACTCACGATTTGCCGATATGAGCTGCCTATCCAAATTTAATTCAGCAAAACCAATATTTGTCGCATCGGCAAGTGCTTTGTATTTCAATTCGCTTTTTTGCAGCGCTTTTCTCACCTCAATATTCAGGCTGATATCCCAGGCTTCTAAGAAAAGGTGGCTAACTGAACCGTCTTCGCCCAACAAAGGCCGTAGCACAAGGCTTACATCAGAACTACGGCCACCCAGCATACACTCCATCTGCAGTATTTGTGACTCTCCTGAAACACACGCTTTAACGCTTTCCTTTATCAGCTCCTTGGAGGTCGCCAAACCTTCAAGCCAAGGCGTATCCCATATTTTTCTACCCAAAATATTCGCGGAAAGTACCGAGGAACGTTCAAGTGCTACCTTGTTAAAGAACAGAACTTCGCCATCAGCGGTCAGTAAACCCGTGGTGGTTTGCGAGTCGTGTATGGCAGATTCAACAAATGATTGTGCAACACTGAGTTTGTGCTTCACAGCCGTTACATCGGTGCAGATCGCTAAAATAAAATCTGAGCTGCCTGACTCGTTGCAACGTGGGATGAGCGTCGTATCCAACCATACCCGCTCACAGTTACGTGCCGTAAAACAAATTTCACCATGCCATTTTTCGCCAGTGCATAAGCCCTTCCAAACGGTGTCGAAACTTTCCTGCTGATGACAGCGTGGCTGCAGTACTGTCCAGCACTGATTAAGCAACTCATCCTTTGAGTAAGCTAACAGGCGACAAAGAGAGGAACTGATACTTTGTATATTCGCCTTTTGATCAATGACAAAGGTAAGAATATGTTCATCAAGAGCATTATGATAAAAGGCCGCGTTTTCCACAAAGGTGCTAGATGATGAAGAGGGAGAAGGAGAAGGAGAAGGAGAGCTTGGCAGTTTAGGTAATGGGATTGCGACAAAACTATCATTTGCAAAAACCAGTGCATCCAGTGTTTCTGAGAACGGAAACTCCTGAGATTCGGCCTTGTATCTCAGCGAAGATTCACTGACATCACCCTCACTAATTTTATTTTTGTACTTATTATCCTTAGTGTAGGAATCCATAGACCTTTAGTTATCCTTAACTTGTATTGCCATCCATATAGATCAATAAGTTATAATTCAAAGCAGTGTTTGTTACAAAGGGAGTTAGGATGTTTTTGTGACGAACGTCACAAAAACTAGTAAATTCCGACAGAAATGCCCGCTGCTAGCGTCATTCCCATTTCATGACATTTTTCCAGCGCCACATCTGTGACATCTCCCTTACAAACAATCGGCTCCATCACCTGGCTCAAGGGGTAGCCCTTGGCAATACGCTGGATATTGAATACCGCACCTGAGCCATCGTTGCCACAACTCACAAATATGGCGTAGGGTTTGCCGGTCACTTTTTCTTGGGCAGGGTAATAGGTTCGATCAAGGAAGTCTTTCACCGCGCCAGACATATAACCAAAGTTTTCCGGCGTGCCAATAATGATGCCATCACTCCACAGCAGATCATCTAAGTCGGCATCAAAAGCGCGAAGAAAGCGTAACGCCACATCGTCCACTTCTTGGGCTCCCTTTAAAACGGCATTTGCCATTTTTTCGGTATTACCCGTTTGACTGTGGTAAATAATCAGTAAGTTACGAGACATGAGGAGGGAGTTGTTGCATTAGCAAGGGGGGGGCGTTTCAGGGTGCTAAGACCCTGAAAATTCAGAAGAAACAACTTGAAACAAGCTTAAGCAATAACCAGGAACTGGTATGCCCACCAGCCCATAACACCCAGCTGAATCGAAAACAATGTCCCGCGCAACATAACAGCCTGAGCGCTAGCACTTATTAGGTGCACGGTGCTTTGAGCAATACGCGCAAAAACGACAACCAGCGCGAGAGAGTTAGTCACCTCTGCCTGACGTGTCACGATGGCGAATAAGATGATGGCTGCAAAAATCGGCAGATTTTCTACGCAGTTGGCATGTGCACGACATAAGCGATTCGAAAACCCAGAAACATCGGAGCCATCGGGGCAGAATTCATTTGCCGCTCGTTTCTTGGTCATAATAAAAGTGCTGCGATAGAGCACTATCAAAATAATCAGCGTTAACGTCCAAGTAGCGTAGCCTAAGAGGGCTAAAGCAGAGGTAGATACCATATTTTCCTATAAAGAATAAGAGTAACTATTCAGCTCACGCTCAAATTTGAACAGTTACAGAGTTTGCTGAATAGTTACGAATAAGAGACCTTTACATGAACAGTAGTTTTACTTTCAGGTAAGGTAGGTTGCGCACGGATTATGCACTTTAGGGCGCTTCTAAAAAGCACCCTAACATGCAAGGGTTGTTAGCCTGCCGCAGGAATATCCTTGAATGCAATGCCCTTGTCAACACGGGCTTCCGTCGGCAAGCCTAACACCCGCTCACCAATAATATTACGCTGCACTTCATCGGTGCCTCCGGCAATACGCGCGGCTGGAATACCCAGATACATTTCTTGCCAACTACCATGCTGAAAGGTTGCATCTGCACCATATTCAAATCCCAAACCACCTTGCAGCTCCATCGCAAAAGCAGACATTTCCTGAATCATAATCCCCATTGCCAACTTCACAATAGAGCTTTCCGAACCTGGCATGCCTCCTTTAGAAAGCGCCGATAAGGTACGAGAGACGGTTAAATCCATCGCTTTTGAACTGGCATAAAAGTGGGCAATACGCTGCCTGACAACAGGGTACTCGGTGCCAATGATGCCATCAACATAGGTGTTTGCTGCGAGGTACGTAAGCTCATCAAACATGATGGATGGATCCATGCCCATTATGCCACCGATAGACATACGCTCATTCATCAAGGTCGTTAGTGCAACCGCCCAACCATTACCGACGTTATCAACACGGTTGCTGTCAGGGATTCGTACATCGGTGAGAAATACTTCATTAAAGTTAGCACCGCCAGTGATCTGTTTAATCGGTCGAATTTCAATACCCGGAGTTTTCATATCCACAATAAAATAAGTCAAACCCTTGTGCTTGGGTACATCGAAATCAGTACGAGTGACAAGAATGCCCCAATCAGAATAATGCGCGCCAGAGGTCCAGACTTTTTGTCCATTAACGACCCATTCGTCGCCATCTTTCACGGCTTT
>JAESUE010000188.1 GCA_016763235.1 Pseudomonadales bacterium | reverse complement strand
TTGAACGTTGGCATCGTCTGTTTAGTGAGCAGCGTGGGATTATTCCATAGTTATAATGATATGGTGTAGCTCTATTTAATAATAATTAGGCATATAGGCAGAGCTTGCGCGGGGATGTATGTCAGTTGTAGCGAGTAAGTGGATATAAAAATTTTGGGTAACTATTCAGCTTACGTCCAAATTCGCGCATCATGGCGTTAAGAAATAATCATTTATACTTCTAAACTCACATTTCTTGCCTTGTTCTACTCAAATTTGAACGCAATCTGAACAGTTACAGAGTTCGCTGAATAGTTACTAATTATTAAGAATTTTAAGAGTATTTCAAACAATCGAAAAAAGGCCGCAATAAAGCGGCCTTTTTAACGGATCTAAGAAGAATGCTAACGACTCAGCGAACGCTGTAATTGTTCAAATTTGAGCGTGAACTGAGTCGTTACGAAGAATGAACCCTATCCATAGGACTCAACACCCTCCCAAAAGCGCGCTTCAAGGTCTTTTTTAGGTAGCTTTCCAGCAAGGTTACGTGGCAACTCACCAAATTCAATCCGGCGGGGTAATTTAAAACCGTAAAGCCCCTCTGCCTTACAATGCTCCAGAATTTCCTCGTCTGTTGCTGTTTCTCCTTCTTTTAATTGCACTACAGCAAAAGGCACTTCACCCAAATCTTTATCGGGGCCGCGTACCACTGCAACATCAGCCACTTTAGAAAACTTTTTGATTACGTTCTCGATCTCATTGGGGAAAAGGTTTACCCCCCCACAAATAATCATTTCTTTGACTCTGGAGGTGAGATAAAGGTAATCATCGGCATCCAGATATCCGATTAAGCCATCGTCATACCAAAGCTGGCCCTCTATCTCAATAAAGTTCTTGCGCATTTCCTCTTCCGAAACCCCTGCGTACTCCAAGCCATAGACCGTGGGGGTGCGCATAATAACTTTGCCGGGCTCCCCGGTCTCTGCCCATTTTGCGTTATCGAGATCCCAAATGCGGCAGTCACAACCACGAACCTTGCCCACACTCTTATAGCGCTCAGGGTTGTCCTTGTAGTCAGCGGGTTCTAAAATAGACACGAGCCCAGTTTCTGAAGCTGCATAGTATTCGTGAAAAACATCCTGCGGCGCACCTTGACGTCTAAAAAGAGCGTTAATTTCCTGCTTCACATGAGGAGGACAAGGCGCGGCGGCACAGATAATGGAGAGCATCGTCGACAGGTTATATTTTCCAAGTACATCTTCGGGTAGTTTTAAAATACGCTCTAGCATAGTTGGCGCAACAAACACCCACCCAATACGTTCATCTTGTATAAGCTGAAGCATTGCTTCGGCACTGAATTTACGCATTGGTACAACCGTTCCGCCGAGAAAGAAAGGCAAAACACCGATTTGAACCCCAGCATGATAAAGGGGACCAGGAATCAAAGACCTTATATTATGCGTATAAGGATCTTTAATGTTACCCAAGCCGTAGTGATGAAACATCGTGAGCTGCTTAACACCAAATTTCTTCACATCATCTTTTGATGCCCCGCGACGCTGAGAATCGTCATCAGACGCCAAGCGTTCACGGTTTATATTCATATACTTAGGCGTACCTGTTGTCCCACCGCTAAAGGGTCGTGCAGCCATATCGAGTTTACCCGGAGGTAAAACAGGGGACGCCTGACTTATCAGCGCTTCGTAATCAAGCATTCCGTCTGGAATAACATCACCAACAGCGATAACCTTTTCTACACTTGGGATCTGATCGAGAATCGGGGTTACTTTGTCTAGGAATTCACTATCAACCAGTAAGATTTTAGGTTGTGCTGCGTTGATGCAATGAGCCAGCTCGTGGGGCTTTAAGTGCCAGTTAAGCATGGGCATTTGGATACCCGTAAGGGTGCAGGCGAGATTTAGCTCAAACCACACCGGCCCGTTGCACAGCAACTCAGCAATGGAATCCCCTTGCTTCAAGCCCAGCTTATCCAGTGCATCGGCCAAACGAAGCGTGCGGTCTTTAAATTGCGAAAAGGTGATGCGATTATCACCGTCAATGATGGCTTCGCGATCACCGAGAGTATCCCAGTAGGAAAGGAGAAAATTACGACCTAATTCTTCCTTTTTAAAACGACTGTTAATAAGTGCTTTAGTGAACGCTTTTACACCATTAACCAAACCAATTTGACGAATAGGCGCCATGGCACCTTTTCGGGCAGCTTCATTCTGCCGAAACTCTGCGAGTGCTGACATAGGATCAATCCTTTTTAATAATTGCTTTTATTTTTATAACGTTATACGCAGCTTTTAAATTAGTATTACCAAC
The DNA here is from genome assembly GCA_016763235.1 of Pseudomonadales bacterium. Lineage (GTDB taxonomy): Bacteria > Pseudomonadota > Gammaproteobacteria > Pseudomonadales > UBA3067 > UBA3067. The sequence goes on along the minus strand of JAESUE010000188.1, from coordinate 8,144 downwards.
CGATAGCGGCAACAAAAAATGCTGACAAGGGATAGTAAACACTATATAAAAAGGAAGCAATTTTTGTAACGACTCAGCGAACCCTGTAACTGTTCAAATTTGGGCAAAACAAGGCGAAATATGTGAGTTTATATGATTGAATGATCATTTTTTAACGCTGTTATGCTCGAATTTGAGCATGAACTGAGGTGTTACCAATTTTTTATACTTTGGTATTCAGTATCAAGGATGAACCTTTATGGTTTACAACATTATTCGTAGCCATCGCAAGACACTTGCAATACATGTCCGCTTTCCGGATATCGAGGTCAGGGCGCCGTTCTCCGCTACCGACAAACAGGTTCACAATTTCATCCTCAAAAAATCCTCCTGGATAGAGGATAAACTACTTATACAAAGCAATAAGCACGATGAGCGTTTTGAAATATCCAACAACAGGCTTATTTCTTACATGGGGCAAGCCAAACGTATACATTGCCAAGAAGCGGCAAAACATACGGTCACGCTCAGCGAGAATTCAATCAATATCCACGGCCCGAACCTAGACCATTCGAAACAGCGCTCTCTGTTTGAATCTTGGTTAAAAACACAGGCACAGGATATTTTAATCCCCAGAACCCATGCACTAATTCAAAAGCTATCCATCGCAGAAAAACTTAGCTCGACAAAGCTCCGAAAAACAAAAAGCAAATGGGGTCATTGTACATCTCAAGGCGTTATTCAGTATAACTGGCTGATTTTAATGGCTCCAAACCACGTCATCAATTACCTAGTAGCCCACGAGGTATGCCACCTTATTCACCTTAATCACTCAAAACACTTCTGGGGTTTGGTGGATGAAGTCCACCCTGGAAGTATAGAATCTAAAGCGTGGCTGAAAGATCATGGACACAAACTCTGGTTGATGTAGCAGGCATGACTCACAAGCGTATACAAAATAACCAGCAATTTGGTTATAATGCCGCTATTACTTAAAACAAATGCGTTAAACTCAAGCCATATCTACTCACCAGTAACGCCATACGCCACCACAAGCGACTCAAAGACTTATAAATGAGCTCTCATGACGACGAAAAAACACTCCCTAGCATAACCGGCTATGGCAAAAAACCAGGCGCTCACGACGATGCGACCCGCATAATGCACGATATCTCGAAGCCAGAGCTTACTCAATTTCACGATAAAACTGTCATCAAGTCACCCCCTCCTACTGGCTCATCACCCAATCCTCCCCAAGCAAAACAAATTCTTAAAAACAGGTTTATTTTGGAAGAGATTATAGGCAGCGGCGGAATGGGGGTCGTTTACAAAGCGAAGGACATGCGCCGGGTGGAAAACCATGACAGTGAACCTTATGTAGCCATCAAGCTTCTTAACGAAGAGTTTAAACAACATCCCGAAGCAGTTACTGCACTGCAAAGGGAAACAAAAAAAACCCAGACCATCGCTCACCCCAATATCGTTAGTGTTTACGACTTCGATCGCGATGACCAAGATGTATTCATGACGATGGAATACATGGAAGGCAAACCACTCGACAAACTCATCAAGCAGTATTCCGAAGATGGCTTACCAGCGGAAGATACTAGAAAAATTCTCAAATCAATCTGCTCAGCTTTAATCTACGCACACGGCGAAAAAATCATTCACTCAGACTTAAAACCGTCTAATATTTTCATCAACAAACAAAGAAATGCAAAGGTTTTCGATTTTGGGATTGCGAGAGCTGTTGCAGAAGCTGAGCATGAGGACTCGCCAAAACAAAAACAAACTGCTCCCGATCGATGGAAAAACTCCGAACACTCTGTGTCGACAAATACAATCTTTGATGCAGGAACGCTCGGGGCATTAACACCCGCCTATGCCAGCCTTGAGATGCTGCGCTTGGAAAACCCCGATGTACGAGATGATGTTTATGCACTGGGTTGTGTGGCATATGAAATGTTTACCGGCAGGCACCCCTTTAATAAACTACCCGCAGACAAGGCCTATGAAAAAAACTTAAAGCCGGAAATAATCAAGTCGATACCAAAAAAGGAGTGGCAGGCTATAGAAAGTGCCCTGCGCTTTAAAAGGCAAGAAAGAACAGCTTCCGTCCGAGATTTTATCTCAGCGTTCCAGAAGCAAAAAAAACGCCCAGTCAAAACAATCCTCGCATCCATTATAGCCGTTGCTAGCCTTTCTATATTTATAACCTATGAGCTCCTAGACAAACCCATTCCCGAAGGTCCATCCAAACAAGATATTCGCAATGAACTTGAACTGGAAATCACCCTTAGCTTACATAAACAAAATCTCGACAGGTTAACCGCTCACCCACTATTTACGGAAGCCTGGCAAAATCAAGTATGGCAGGCATTTTCTGCCATAAAAAACCTAATCCCAAAGGACTTTAGTGGGTTGAAAATTTCTTCTGATAAAATCCTCGCTCTTCAACTTAACGAAATCGAAAGACTTTCACTGGCGAATAACTACCAGATTGCGATAAAATTATTAAATAACACCTATAGATATACTAAAAATACCCAGAATCTCGATAACGTTAAAGAAACCCTAAACAAACTTATCATCGAACACAATGCAAAAAAAACCCTGAAGAAAATTAAGATAACCCCCAAGAAACCAATAAAAATAAAGGTATCCCCAAGCATTACCAAGCAACATGAGATTGAAAAAGAGTCCTTTGCACTAGCGGAAAAGAACGTTAAACAACACCTTGAATGTAAAACATCCATTAATATGCGTGATTTCAGCACAGCGGTTAAAAAGTTAGCCTCTTTAAATAATACCCAGTATCAATCCATCAAGCCCAATATAATCGATCAACTATCTAGCTGCTTAAAGAAACAAGGCAAAACCGAGCCAGAACGCGCAATTGAATCAAAACGCATTGCCACGCGTTTATTTGACTCCCACCGAAGTATTGCCTCGATAAAAATCATCCGTCGTGACCATTGCGATACATCCATTGCAGGACTTGGAGCCAGAGGGTTAAGCACTAGTTGTACCGACATTGTCGGAAATAATAAAAATGGGCCACGTTTGGTTGTCGTACCCGGCAACAAGCAAATCAAAGCATTTGCCATTAGCAAGCATGAAATTAGCCGTGGCGATTACAGCCTTTTCTGCAAGGAAACAAATAGGTGCGATCCAAATAACGCAGCCCCGCCCAACCTTCCCATCACGAATATCTCTTTCTCGAACGCGAAAGGCTATATAAGGTGGTTAACGCAAAGTAGTGGCTACAAGTACAGGCTACCCAGCTACCAAGAATGGCTTTATTCCAGCAAAACAAATAATACCAACCTTGATCCAAATAGAAACTGCACTCTAAGCACTCGCGGCATTCAAAAAGGAGGCCGCTTAGTTTCAGTAGAAACTGGGCGAAGCAACGCATGGGGCATTATTAATAGTATTGGAAATGCACGAGAATGGGTCTATGCAAAGGGCCGAAAACTAGTCGCAGTAGGCGGCTCTTATCAAGACCCCATTGAATCCTGCTCTTTCTCCACCAAAATAAATCATTCAGGGAACCCCGATAAAGCGACTGGCTTCCGAGTTATTAGAGAATTAACCCGAACCTAAAGTAAAACACTTAAACAAAAGTAACTACTCTGCGTATCCTGTAACGGTTCAAATTTGAGCAGAACAAGACGGAAAATGTGAGTTTATACCTACAAATGATCATTTTTTAACGCACTTATGCGTGAATTTGAGCGCGAGCTGAATAGTTACCAACAAAAAACACCTAAGAAAAGCGCTAGCAATAACATTTTGAGCGATACTTCACTCACGGTTAGGCAACTTTTCAGCGCCCGACTTCCCTCTGGCAAGGCAGGTAACGAGGCATCATCACTCTATCAGCATAGTGATTAACCTGGCAAAAACTCTATAGGGTAACGTAATTTTGTTATACCAGAGGCCCCCTTTGATGCAAATACAAACTGCCTTACACGGGCGATAATCCGCCGCTCAAGGGAAGAATCATTTAATGTACTCGACACCAGCAGCACATCAACAACCTTCCCTGCCGAGTTAATGGATAATTCAAGAAGTATTTTTCCTTCTAGGTTTGCATTTTTCCTTCGCGCACGCTCATAAACAGAATAAAGCTTACGTTTATTTTTTTCAAAAACAAGATTCAGCTCTTCTTCCAAAGAAATGGCTCCAGCGGCCAGCTTCTTCCCACCGATGCGTTCTTTATTTTTTGATGTCACCTCTATCGTTGAATCGGACAGGGTTGCTAAATTCCGCTTTTCAATATGCGTATCCATCTGTACTTTGGAAATGCTATTACTGTCAATTTTTACCACCTGTTTGCCAATACTATCCAAAAGGATTCTGGCGCTAAGCTGTTTTTTTATTGGGATATTTGTGCCCGATTTCAGCTCACCTATTTCTTCCAAATCACTAAAATCAGACGCTTCGCTTATAGCACTTAGGTCACTGCTTAATGCGAGCATACCCACATCAGTCACCCGCTCACGTGCAGATTTTTTCGCCTCTGAAAGAGGCTTGTCAATAACCTTTCGTTTCTTTTTTATCTTATTAATATCGCGTTTTTTTTGTTTCGGTTTTTGTATTTCGGGCTTGGGTGGGGGAAGTGATCTTGCGCGTTTCGCTATATATTTCGCTATGCGCTCAGGCACCTCAACATGCACCGCTCTTTCTTTTACCGGAAGTTTGATCGACGACACTATGACGCCAAAAGAAATAAATATAATTAAAATAGACGCTGAAAAAGCAAAGAAACCAATACCGCGACGATTCCCGGGTTGCCACTGAGAGGCGATATCAGAATAAGCTAGATTCATAAAGGTTTCTTCTTTGAAACCTGTAGCGCAGCAAAAGAAATTTTGGTGTAGTTCTCAGATTGACATGTTGTTAAAACCCTACTTAAAATATTGTAAGGCATACTTTCATCAGCAAAAATAGTAACACTATACGCTTCAGAGGCAGAGGAGGTGACTTGAATTGCCTTCGCACGAAGAGCAAGCTCTGCTTTCAACTTAGGCAAGTCATTTTGCTGCTCTTCAGGAAGTAGACTCAGAATATCAGTCACTTTTATACCTTCAACGAGAATCTCTTTTTCTGTAACAGTTATTATTAAGGTGTTCTTCCGAAGCGTATCAGAAACTGTTTCAGGTAATCTTACATCCTTCCGACTTGGTGGCTGCTTAACATCAGAAGAACTCACCAAAAGAAAAAATACTAGAATTGTAAAAACATCCATCAATGAAACAAGATTCAATGCTGGCTGCTTTCCCCGCTTGTGATGTCTCTCCATTCGTCGAGCGCGTTTCGAAGCAGCTTTCATTGCACCAACCCAAGCTCATCCATTCCCGGTTTTTCTTGGGGCATGGACTCTGGCTCTATTTCAAGTGCATCGCCTATTGAAATAACAGGAAAAAGAATAAATTGTTTGGTAGAAATGCCATCTTGTATTTGTGCGCTCTTTACTTTGTCCATAACGCTTATTAGTGTTTTGTATGGAATGCCCGGTTCCAATAACAATGTAATTTTCTGTTCCACTGGGTAAAGAGACTTTATTTCGATAAGTAACTTTGAGAACTGAGACCAATCTTCATTACCCGCGTGTCGCACTAAACGCCTAATCACGCCAATATTAGAAGATTGAATATCAAAACTGTTTTGCCTGATAACCAATTCCAGATTAACGCTTATAGAATCATCCTGAGCTTCCGCAATACCTTCGCTTGCTATATTAAGCTCAAGAATGGCCAGCTTTGAAAATACGGCTGTTATCAATAAAAATGGAATAAGAATAACCATTAAATTCAAAAAAGCAGTGATATTTAACTCGACAGCTTCATCGTTATAACGACGACGGCTCCTGCGTTTATTTAGCATTTTCTGGACTAATCATCATCTACAACAAGGTTTAAACACTTCACTGCAGCCATTTCAAGGTTATCCACCAAGCGGGAGGTTTTAGACTGTAGATAAGAATGCATTAGCAACATCGGAATAGCAGCAATAAGCCCAAACGCGGTGGTATTCATCGCGACAGAGGTACTGGCAGACAGCAAATCCGCTTTGTCTGCCGGATCGGCACCCGCCACCGCTGTAAATGCTTGTATCAACCCGATAATAGTACCCAACAAACCCAGTAGTGTGGCGATATTTGCCAGCGTTGCCAGATAATGCGTGCGCTGCTCGACTTCGGGCAGAGCCTCCATTAAGCCCTCTTCCATAGCCGCCTCAACCTTCACTCGGTCAGAAGAAGAGGCAAGCCGAGCAAAGCCGTAATTAAAGATACGAGCGAGGGGCGTATTCATTTGCTCCGTTTCACTAAGCGCGCGCTCCACATCCTTCGCTTTAAGCATTGGCAAAAGTTGGCTCCAAATTTTCTGGGTTTTATACTGTGTAACGGTTAGATAAAAAAAACGTTCCAGCGCAATAGCCAAGCCCAACGCCAATATGGCTAATATGGGATACATAAATTCACCGCCAGCTTGAAAAAAAGCGACAATTTCCATCAACAGCTCTCCTAAATAAATACCTTTAATTAGCGCCGCGTTGATTCAGTTGGATAAACTGGATCAAAAGCGTCACCATATAGACTGTGCAATTTTAACCGTTGCCGAGATATTTTACGATTTTCTTTTTGTTTCTGCCAGGGAACCATATACATCACATTAGGCAGCTCTGTGTTTGCTTTAATAATAGTCGTCTCAAGCTGAAGCGCACCCTCAGCATGAAGACCAAAGGCACTCAGAAGAAGTAACCCGCATCCGGTGGTGCGATTAACAACCTTTATACGCATTATCTTGCCTTGATTTGTTTAAGCCAGTTCGCGACGTCAGAGTCTTCTGTCTCGATTTCGAGGTATTGTTCGTAGTAGTGAGCTGCTTTAGCCAAGTCCTGAAAATAAATATCATAGACATAAGCCAGGTTGTAATTCAATTTAGGGTTCGATGGATATATCGTTAAGGCAGGTAAAAGCCATTTCTCGGCCTCCTCAACCCGGCCAAGCTCGATAAGAATCACAGCCTTTAAATTTATGACAGCCTCAAGCAACGCATTCATTCCTAATGCTTTATTTACAGATTTCAGCGCTCCATCCAGATCACCAGTTTTATATTGAGAAAGCGCATAACTACCCCAATACTCGGGCTGATCGGGTACCAACGTAACGAGTTTTAATAACTCACGCTGGGAATGAGAGTATTCTCCACGCTGCATCTGCTTAATGGCATTCAAATAGTGAGCGCCATACTTTTCTTCTATTAGAACAACAGCGGGGGCTTTCGATACAATCACCCCCTGTTTTTCTGGTGGCGTTTGTACACATGCGCTCAATGACAAAGTAGTAATGAATACCGCAATTACTCTCTCTGCTATAGCGTATCTAAAATAACTTTTAAACTTAATTAACCCCATTTATTACCGCATCTACTTTTAATTTTCTCATATATCGTGCTGGATAGAGCTTCTCCAATTCAGAGTAGCTCAATTTAATCCACTGACTCATGCCCCCTGCGCTAGCCAAGCGTAAATTCCGCTCGTACATTTCAATGGCTTTTTCTTCAAATGGAAAAGCCTGATCTTCCAAAAGGATTTCATATTGTTCCAATTCTATGTCACTGAGGCTTGCTGGCCTTTCGGAGCCGAGTAACGCTTGTGAAAAATTTGCATAAATACCACCTATTTGGTGAATCGCGTCCGCTTTTATTTCAGCAAAAGGGGATCGGGCAGCGATACCAAAATATTTAACTGCGGCCAACATATGGGATTTTTTATTTTTCAGGTTAGCCTTCAAAGGCTCCACCAGTCGGTAGCGTTCAAACAAGTTTCCCGACCTTTTTCCTAAAATCAAAGCTTCTTCAGCAACGATATATCTCACTCTCTCTGAGTTAATTTGTTTCGAAAAATGCCGGGAGGCTGATATCGTTTTGCGACGCCAAAAATCAGCATTTTTCTGATTATCTAATTCTCCATATAACGCAGACAAACTGTATGTTGCTTCAAAGTAATCAGCCAAAGGAAGCGGATAAGTATGGGCATATTCCCGATAACTCTGGATAGCACGTTGAAATTCAGCCTCTCCCTTATATAACTCAGCCGCTTGAAAAAGTGCTGTCCGCTTAAAATCATCATCGTCACTTAAGTGGGCGACTTCT
>JAESUE010000187.1 GCA_016763235.1 Pseudomonadales bacterium | reverse complement strand
GTAGTGAATTTGGTTTTAATACATGGCTGGGGGATGAGTAGTCTCGTTTGGGATGAAATCATGCCTGAGCTACTGGAAAACTTTCGCGTTACCGTCATTGATTTGCCAGGTTTTGGGCGAAGCCCCATTCCGGGTGGAGAGTATAATCTTGATTATCTTAGCAAGCATGTTTTAAACGTGGCCCCAAAGGAAGCGGTTTGGATGGGCTGGTCGTTGGGAGCAATGGTGGCGATGAATATCGCTGTGAAGCATCCAAGCAGAGTAAATGCCTTGATTTCTGTGACGGGTACACCCTCTTTTATTGCGAGAGACGGGTGGACTTACGGTATGCCAGTGGCCGAAATGGAAGGTTTTTCCGCACTGTTAAAAGAGGATGTCGACGGTAGTTTAATTCGTTTTCTAGCGTTGCAGGCTAAAGGTAGTCAGTCCCAGCGTGAAGATATTCGCAAACTCAAAGAAATGGTTTATTTCCACGGCTTACCTGCGCCCCAAGCTTTACGAGGTGGTATGGATATACTCTGTGATGCAGATCTTCGAGCGGTATTGCCCGATATTTGTTGCCCGAGCTTACATATCTTTGGAGAAAACGATCACATTGTGTCTGCGAAAACCGCAGAGGGTATTAAAGACTTGATGCCCAATGCGGCTGTTCGCATTATGGATGGCATGAGTCATATTCCATTTATTTCTGACCCTGATGCTTTTCTAAAAGCGATACAGGGTTTTCTGTGTGGATGCAGATCCTGACTGTGAGTAAAGATCGCATTGCAGAGAGTTTTGGTAAGGCCGCTTTTCATTATGATGAAAATGCCGCTCTTCAGCGTAAAATTGGCGAATGCTTGTGGCAGCAAATGGAAAAGTTTTGTGGCGAAACCTTTGTTGCGGATGACTTTAGTCTTTTAGATCTTGGTTGCGGCTCAGGTTATTTTACGGAAAATCTGCGGCAAAAAACCCACGGTGATGTAATTGCTCTTGATATCGCGAGAGGGATGCTCAGCCATGCCAGGCAACGTTGCCATTTCAAAAGTAATAGTTTTTATTAACGCTGATGCTGAAAAACTCCCATTAAATAGTTTTTCAGTGGATGTTATTTTTAGTAATTTTGTTTTGCAGTGGTGTGACAACCTGAAACATGCGCTTAGTGAATGTTTGCGCGTCGTAAAACCAGGGGGCTGCGTCGGTTTTTCTATTCCTGTTGCGGGAACATTGAGGGAGTTGCAGAAAAGTTGGCGTCAAATTGATGCGCATTCGCATGTAAATTCTTTTTATTCCGAAGAAGATGTCAAACTAATTTTATCTGAAGCGTTGAAAAAAACAGCTTACTCAAATGATTATGAAACGCATTTTTCTTCCTATCGCTGTGATGAACATTACGACACTCTTAAAGAAATACTTAGAAATTTAAAACATATCGGCGCGAATACTGTAAAGGCTTCTGGTCGTAAAGGTTTGATGGGGAAAGCGCACTTTGCCAAACTGGAAGAAAATTATGAGCAGTTTCGGTGTGAGAAGGGCCTGCCCATTTCCTATGAAGTGCTTCAAGTTGTTATCAACGTGCCTTTGTAAGTAATGACCCATTAAGCGGAGCGTATGCAATGAATAAAAGGATTTTTGTCACCGGAACCGATACTAATGTGGGTAAAACATTTGTATCGGCAGCATTGCTTTACGCACTCAATAAGAAGGGCTTGTCGACACTTGGGCTAAAACCCCTTGCATCCGGTTGCGAGAAACATAATGGCCGCTGGGAAAATGAAGATGCCCTAATCCTGCAAGAAGCATCTTCTCTTTATGCCCCCTACGAAGTTATAAACCCTATCGCATTTCCTGATGCAATCGCCCCACACCTTGCGGCAAAAAATAAAAATTATCGCTTGTCTGTAGAAGGCATAACGAAAGAACTGCATACGGGCTTAGCGCTAGAGAGTGATGTAACGTTGATTGAGGGTGCAGGCGGTTGGTATGTTCCCTTGAACGAGAAAGAGTTTTTTTCTGATTTTGCTGTGGGGCTTTCGTTGCCAGTGATATTGGTGGTGGGTTTAAGATTGGGTTGTATTAATCACGCCTTGCTGACGGTGGCTGCAATTAAACAGGCGGGCTTGCCTTTAGTTGCTTGGGTGGCAAATTGCGTCGATCCGAATATGCGTCGTGTATCCTCAAATATAGACACGTTAAAAAATGCTATCGAAGCGCCTTGCTTGGGAGTTGTTCCTTATCTGCCATCGGCGAAACCGCAAGAAGCTGCTTCATATTTAGATTCCTCAATTCTGGTCTGAATAGGGTCGTTTTTGTGTCGGCCAAACGCTGACGCGGCTATCACGGAAAAAGTACATGTTTAAAGCTGCCCTGAAAGCTTATTCTAAATAGTTTTGAAAGATTGAGTTAATCTTGTTTTTCGTTATCACTAGCGCTTTTAATCGTTAATAATTTTATGTACTTTGTTTTTATCGCTTAATGGTCTCAGCCGGGGCTTCTATTCTTTTTCACTGTCTATATACTGTACAGATACCCTTATATACATTGCAGGAGTCCGTAGTATGCAGTTGTCTATGTTAGGTGCAGGTTTAAGCGGTGTGCAAACGAGCATGCGAAATATACAGAAAATTTCTCATGATGTGGCGGCTCAGAGTATCGAAGAAAAGCCGGATAATCTCGCTGATTTATCTGCCTCGATGGTGGATCTTAAAACCAGTGAGCTGCATGCGAAAGCGTCATTAAAGGTGATTGAAGTTGGTAGTGAAATCATGAAGTCCATAATAGATATTAAGGTTTGATATTTTGTAATACCTCAGCTCACGCTCAAATATAAATGTGAGCTGATAGGCTGTGGAGTTGCTTGAGATGAATAAATATGATGCCTCCAGTAGAACTGATTACGAAATAGAGGGGCGACTTTGGGTGAGATTATGCAAATAAGTGTACATGCATTTCCATTATCTGAGCGCACGATAGAAAACGGTGCTCCTGCTCCTGTGACACAAAGTCATGAAGCTGTGAAGGATGGCGCAAAAACAGAACAGCAAGCATTGGGCTTATCCGGTGATCAGGTATCCCTATCTGATCAGGCTAAAACCTCTCGTGAGACGGGAGGTGGTGCGAGCAAGGAATCAAAGGCTAATTTAAATGCCGAACAAGAAGGCAGGGAAGCTTCTGCCGTGCAGCCTGAAGAGAAGGCTAATAAAAAAGCAGAAGAGAAGGTGGTTAAACAACAAGTCGACCAGCTTAAACAGCGCGATAGAGAGGTAAGAGCTCACGAGCTTGCCCATGCGGTGACTGGCGGAGCATTTGCTGGTAGTCCAAAGCTTGAGTTTACCCAAGGCCCAGATGGTGTGCAGTATGCAACGAGCGGGGAGGTGAGCGTGAATACCTCT
>JAESUE010000186.1 GCA_016763235.1 Pseudomonadales bacterium | reverse complement strand
GGGGTTGTTTTGAGACGGATGAATTTATTTTGTTTTCCGATGTTGAAGCGGATGATGGAATATTTTTGTGTGCGGTGGAAGTAGAGGAAGAATTTGGGCGGTCAGGGTGTCCTTCACCTCTGTATGCTTTTACAGAAAATCTAGCGGCAGCGGGCAATGGTGGGTCAGTTGAAGATGGTGCTGGAGATTCGGGCTCGGATTCAGGTGGTTCAGACTCAGGCGGTTCGGACTCGGATTCAGGTGGTTCAGACTCAGGCGGTTCAGACTCGGGAGAATCTGATACTGGTCTGATTTTCGAGAATATAACCACCGTCATTATCAATGCCTCGCCTCAGCTTGACACTCACTTTTGGACGGGCGCTCCTGATGTCAATAATGATGGCTGCATCGACCTCTATGTTGCTGAGCATCGGGACGGTGGTCATGACGAGGACAATAATCCCACTGATAATATCAACAGTTCTATGTTTATTCATGAGGTGGTTGACGGCCGTTGCGCCAACAGTTGGTATCATTACGTTGACGTAGAAAATTACTCTCAATCCTCGCCTCAGACGCCGCGCGTTACCGCTAATAATATGTGGGGTAATTTTACCGGTAATGAGAAGGGCTATTGGAGCTTTGGAGGGATTGATGCGGACGGAGCCGACCCTGCGTTTTACGAAATTGATTACCTTAATGATCAGGGCGAGCCTATTTATAAAGCAAAAAGAGGCTCGAATTGTGGGTCTAGGCATTTATGCATGTACGGAGACTTTACCGGTGACGGTGATATTGATCTTTTGCGGGCTGATCGAGAATCAGAAGAGCCTACTTTGGTAGTGGATGACGAGACTGGAGAGGTGCTCATTGAGGTGGATTTAAATGTGGGAGACAAAGACCTTGATGCTGTAAATTTAATGTTTGATGTTGATGGCGACGGCTGGCCCGATATTTACGTTGTTAAGGATGGTGGTTATTGGAGAAATAACGAGGGAAATAGCTTTACTTGGTTCGCTAATCTTCATCCTGCGTATGGTAATCCCAGTGGTACTGATACAGAACGTCGTACCCTTAATCATCAGGTTATTTTGGATTACGACAATGATGGAGACCAAGATTTACTTGGGACTAACGGGCAGAATTCTGCTGATGGCGTGTTTTGCTTCAAGTTGTATCGCAATAATAATACAACGTCTTGGGAGGAGGTGACGGCCACTTCAGGGTTGGACGGGTGCCCCGCCAGCAGCGAGTCATTCTGGACCATTCCTTATTCCAATAGCACCATTGGGGATCTAAATCTTGATGGTTTTATGGACGTGGTGATGTTCGGTGAGTCCTATGGAAATACTGCGACACTTCTTATCAATAATGGTGATGGTTCATTTACGATCGATCGAGGTATTGAGTTCGGCATTGCTTATAACACTTTGGGCGTAGGCAAATCTCATGGGCAGGTTAGAGATGTGGATGGGGATGGCCTACCAGATATTATAAAGACTCAAGGCCAGAGTGGTGATAATCACCATGCAATCGCTGTTTGGAAGAATAAGACGGTCACTAATAACCGCTGGTTGACTGTCCGTACTCGAGGGCTGGGGGAGAATACTGATGGGATTCATACCTACCTGACGGTGTATAAACCTAATACGACGACGGTTGTGACCAGCTTTGAAATCAATACTCGGTTCGGTAATGAGTACCTTATTCCCACGTTAGGCATGGCTGAAAACGATGTGGTGGACATGAAAGTCACCTACCCTCATGGCGGGCCTGAATATCTGATTGAAGACCTTTCTACCAACCAGACGATCATCATCTTTTACGATGGCTGTGTGGATGAGGACATACAGGGGGGGGCTTTACTGCCAGTCAAATCTTCTGATGCCAGTTGTGATAGAAACTTAGAGCCATTACCTGCCTTGTAAATGCTCATAATTAACGCCTTGTAAGGCGGCTGATTATGGGCGGTGTAAGGTAAGGGGGAGCTGCTATAATCTACCTGGACATGCATTGAATGCAGGTATATCCTCTGCGCCACAATGGGTTGATCTGGGTGGAACCGAACGATGGATACTGGCATGGATATAAGTGTTGTAATCCCTTTTTTTAATGGCGAGCAGTTTTTTGAGGAGTGCATTCAGTCGGTTTTGAGGCAGACCTACGCCGCTAAAGAGATTGTAATTATCAATGACAGTCCGTCACCTGAGACTGTGAAATTTCTTTCACAATACGAAAATGATGCAAAGATCATTCATTTAGATCGCAATCACGGTATTTCTGTTGCCCGAAATATAGGCATCGCTAATTGTAAATCAGATTGGATCGCTTTTTTGGATAATGATGATATTTGGATGGACGATAAGCTGGAGAAGCAAGTCACCTTCCTCAAAAATAACCCGGATCAAGAAGCTTGTCATACGGGTACGGAATCATTTTCTAAAGATAGAGTGATTGAGACCTACCTCGATAAGCCACTGTTGTTGGATATGGAAGGCGCGTTATTAATTTCTCATGTATTACCTTCTTCGTTTATGGTCAAAAAAATAGCAATTGAAGCTGCAGGTATGTTTGACCCGAAAGCGTCCGGCTCTGAGGACAGAGAGCTCACGATTCAGTTAATTAAAAGTGACGTAAAAATTGGTTTTCTTCCAGAGGTTTTGGTTCGGTTTCGTAGGGAAGGGCATGGCTTTTTTTCAAGTATGTGGAAGCCAAAATTAAAGTCTCATATGTACGTTTTTTTTAAACATATGGATCAATTCAGAAAATATCAAATTGTTCGAAAACATTTAACTTGGATTTTTGGGCATGCAGGTTATCGATCTACCGGGTTAATCAGTCTTTTTTTTAGGGGCTTGGCGAGACTGTTTCGATAGATCGTAAATGGAGTGGATACAGAGAATATATGAACCAATCGGACTATTTCTCTGGAGTTAAAATATAGCGGATCTGCCAAGCATGGAACCAATGAGAGAGCCTTCTCTCGTAAAAGTCCTGGGTCGAAATATTATAATTAACAAGCTTTGTAAAAATAGGCGCGATAAGCCTGTCAAGTCGGCTAGTCTGATAGAACTCAATGGTGAGTGATTTGATTTGAAATCTCGTGTCCGTATAAAACGCCGGAACGCGTCGTATTTTTTGTTGGTTCTCAGGAGAGACAAAGTAATACAT
>JAESUE010000185.1 GCA_016763235.1 Pseudomonadales bacterium | reverse complement strand
GCTGGGGAAATTCAGCCCCGCTCTGGCTGAGCAAGAGCGCTGGCTGGTTTTGAACAAAATAGACTTGGTAGCCGAAGACAAAAGAGAGGCTTTGCGAGATAAAATTGTTTCTGAGCTGAATTGGAAGGGGCCTGTTTTTATGGTTTCTGCTATTAGCCGCCAGGGTTCGGATAAGGTTTGCCAAGAGATTATGAAGTACATCGAGGAGTGTGCGCTTCGTTGCAAGGAAGATAGCGAGTTTGCTGAACAAGAAGAGAAGCACCGAGAGGAGCTAGAGGCTGAGGCGCGTGGAAAAATGCGTGAACTGGCTGAGCAGAAAGCGATTAAAAGGGAGCTGCGTAAACAGGCTAAGGCAGATCGTAACAAAGACGATGATGATGATGATGATGATGACTTAGATGATGTTGAAGTTCTTTATGTAGAATGATTGCAACTACTCAGCTTACGCTCAAATTTGAACGCAATGTGAGTGGTTGCAAAGCGCGCTAAATAGCTGCAATAAAACAGGCTGTTTCGTAGCCTTGATAGGTGGCTGGGCAAGTCTCGGTGCCTAAATGAGCTGAAAGAAGGGTGGGTTTACATGGGCATGCGTGCAGTTTGAATTATATTTTAGTGCTGCGCAGTCACCAGTGAGCTTTTTCAGGCAACACCTTGGAATGTTGTGGCAGTGGTGTTTGATAGTGTTTAAAGAGGCTGTGTGAGGCAGAATTTAAAAAGCGTTCGTCGGTGTGTTATTAAAGTAGGCAGTGCGTTACTGACAGATAACGGTCGTGGTTTGAACGAGGCAGGCATCAGTAGCTGGGTGGCGCAGATTGCCGCTTTGCGAGAGAGTGGTGTTGAGGTTGTGCTTGTTTCCTCTGGAGCGGTTGCAGCCGGCATGGTGGCGTTGGGTATGGATGCTCGCCCCCGAGCGCTCCACCTCTTGCAGGCCGCTGCAGCAGTTGGGCAGATGGGCTTGGTTCAGCTTTATGAGTCTCATTTTAAAGCACATGGCCTGCATACAGCTCAGGTTCTTTTGACGCACGATGATTTGGCGAATCGTACGCGTTATCTGAATTCCCGCAGTACCTTGTTATCGTTGCTTGATCTGGGCGTGGTGCCTATCGTTAATGAGAATGATACCGTGGTTACCGATGAAATACGCTTCGGTGACAATGATACTTTGGGTGCTTTAGTGGCTAATCTGCTTGAGGCGGATTTATTGCTGGTACTGACAGATCAGGATGGTTTGTTTGAGCAAGATCCCCGTCTTTTTCCTGATGCGAAATTAATTTCTGAATCCAGTGCTTTTAACCCCGCCTTGGACAAAATGGCTGGGGAGAGTCGCAGTGGTCTTGGTCGTGGCGGTATGGCTACCAAGCTAAGCGCCTCTAGGTTGGCGGCTCGCTCAGGTGCTCACACGGTATTGGCGAATGGCTGTTTAGAAGGTGTTATTTCTCGCGTTATGAGTGGTGAAAACCTGGGGACCTTGTTGCTGGCTGGCCAGCCGCCGGTTGCGGCGCGGAAACGCTGGTTGGCGGGGCACCTGCAGATGCGAGGTGAGCTGGTGCTGGATTCTGATGCTGTGCGTGTATTACGAAAGTCTGGTAAAAGCTTGCTGGCGGTGGGGGTGCTGCGCGTAACTGGCAGCTATGTAAGAGGCGAAATGGTGCGCTGTGTGGACGAGGCAGGCCAAGAGGTGGCTTGCGGGCTTATTAATTATTCGGCAGAGGAAACGAGGCTGATCTCAGGGGAAAGTAGTGGGAATATTGAAGCGAAGCTAGGGTATATCGCAGAATCGGAGTTGATTCACCGAGATAATTTGGCCTTGCTATAAGTTTAGGAAAAAGTAGTGCCACTATTCAGTCTGCGCTCAAATTTTAACGCAACCTGAACACTTACAGAGTTCGCTGAGTAGCCTGCATCAGACCTAGACAGCAAAAGATGGGCGTAAAAAAACCGGCATTTGCCGGTTTTTTAATAGGCCAGAAATATTAGGCCATTGCTTTAATTCTTGCGTTTAGGCGGCTCTTATGGCGAGAAGAAGTATTCTTATGCAGGATACCTTTGTTAGTCATGCCGTCAATAATTGGCACGGCAATTTTGTAGGCGCTTGTAGCGGCTTCTTTGTCGCCACTGTCAACTGCTTTAAGGATGTTCTTGATGCTGCTGCGTATCTTTGAGCGCATGGCAACATTGCGTTGACGACGCACTTCAGACTGCTTAGCTCGCTTTTTAGATTGTGGTGTGTTGGCCAATGCCTTGCTCCTAGTAAATTAATTGCTGAGATTGCTGGTATGAGCTTTGTGCGAAATAAATTCGCCCTATAAAAGTTGCGGGACTATGCCTGTTTTTTTCGTTTTTGTCAATCAAAATCGTGAACCACTGCTTGTCTTTGGCCGTTATGTTTTTTGCGTCGGGGGCTTTAGTGGCTTCGATCACTACACAGTGTAGAACAAGTGTGGAGAAGTGGTGTCAGCTTGATTACTATTGGTAACTGTCCAGCTCACGTCCAAATTCGCGCATAACGGCGTTAAAAAATGATCATTTATGCGTATAAACTTAGGTTTTTCGTTTTGTTCTGCTCAAATTTGAACGCAACCAGAACAGTTACACTATTCGCTGAATAGTGACTACTATTTTGTTCTCCGGTTTCTGGCGTCACTCAGAGACGTTATTATAATGTAATGCTTTTGAGTGAGAACTGTTTCTCTCTCATGCCGCGCCGTTAGAATGTCTATTTTTGTTGCCTACATGAATACCATTCTTCATGTAAAGGTCTCAATATCCCCATAGGGCTATGGGGATATAACAACGAAGGAGTTTATGTGATCGAAGAAGGGAAGGGTGGTCAAACGTCTAAAGGACTGGCGAGGTCGGCGGGGTTGGTCAGCGCTTTTACGATGTTGTCTCGCATTTTAGGCTTGGCGAGAGATGTGGCTATTGCTTCGGTATTTGGTGCGACCATTGGGGCTGATGCTTTTTTTGTCGCCTTTAAAGTGCCAAATTTCATGCGCAGGCTTTTTGCTGAAGGTGCCTTTGCACAAGCTTTTGTGCCTGTATTGACAGAATATAAAACCAAGCGTAGCCATGCCGAAGTGCAAGAACTGGTCAATTACGTTGCCGGTACCCTCGGGGTTATCCTTGGTGTACTGACTATTGTGGCCGTTTTGACTGCACCGTGGTTGATTGTGGTCTTTGCGCCGGGTTTTGTCTCTGAGCCGGATAAACTCCACCTTGCAGGAGAAATGCTGCGCCTTACTTTTCCATACTTATTCTTTATTTCGTTAACGGCTTTTGCAGGAAGTATTTTAAACAGCTATGGGCGTTTTGCCGTGCCCGCTTTTGCGCCTGTTTTATTAAATGTTTGCCTGATTAGCGCGGCTCTATGGTTCTCGCCGCTATTTTCTCAGCCTATCACTGCTCTGGCTTGGGGGGTGTTGATTGCGGGGGTTTTACAGCTGCTGCTTCAATTGCCCTTTTTGGCTAGAATCCGCCTGCTTCCTAAGCCACAGTTTTCCAAGTTTGGCCCTCAGCAACATGAGGGTGTTAAGCAAATTATGACCTTGATGCTGCCTGCGTTGTTTGGGGTTTCGGTTAGTCAGATTAATCTGCTTTTGGATACGGTTCTTGCCTCTTTTCTTGAGACAGGTAGTGTGTCGTGGCTATACTATTCAGACCGTCTGGTGGAGTTGCCCTTGGGGGTTATCGGAATTGCGTTAGCGACAGTGATATTGCCCAGTTTGTCAGCAAAACATGCGGCGAAATCTCCCCAAGCTTTTGCAAAAACCCTCGATTGGGCCATGAGAATTGTACTCTTTGTAGGGGTGCCCGCATCCATTGCACTATTCGTGTTAGCTGAGCCGATTATCACTGTGCTTTTTCAGCGTGGCGAGTTTGGTGAGCGCTCTGTTGTGATGTCGGCGCAAAGTCTGCGCGCCTACAGTATTGGTTTGCTGGCCTTTATGTTGATCAAAGTATTAGCGCCTGGCTATTTCGCCCGACAGGATACCCGCACACCGGTTAAAATTGGCATCAAGGCGATGGCGGTGAATATGGTTTTTAATCTTATTCTTATCTGGCCATTGGCACATGTAGGTTTGGCTTTAGCAACATCGTTATCGGCTTTTTTAAATGCGGGTTGGCTGTTACTTGGTTTGCATCGAAAGGGGGTGTTTTATTTTCAACCTGGGTGGGGAGTGTTTCTCCTGCGCTTGGGTGTGGCCTCTTGTACCATGCTGGGGGTTT
>JAESUE010000015.1 GCA_016763235.1 Pseudomonadales bacterium | reverse complement strand
CCGGCCGCCTTATCAACATCCAGATTGGCGCCCAATGATGCTGAAAGAGCAGCTACGCCTGCCACAGACTCTGTATGTCCTTGGTCGAGGCCATGACTTTCCACAAAAGCATGAGCTTGCGACATTGCATTCCGTGAAATAGTAGAATCTCCTGAACTTGCAGCTACCCCTGCAACTTGTGCTTTTGAAAAGAATTCATTAGCATTTTGCGAAGAATTTACAGAATGAGCCAAAGAATCAGAAAATTGCTCTGATTCGGTGTTCTGCACGCTCTTTCCTGATTGTGCCATACTAGTAAATACAGACGACACTGTTGCTGTTCCCAGTGTGCCTTGGGTTCCGTTTAGCATAAGGCCATTAACACTGTCGCCTGAATACTTGGAATCTACGTCAGCCAAAGGCTTATTATTTTTGATGTCAGGTGTTTGATAGTTTTGATCGATCGAATCAGTACTTTTTAGACGGCCAGCTAGGTGAGTTGCAGTAACTGATGACCCATAAATCAACATCAAAGCAATTGCCGGTGTTGACGAAGCCAAAAGCCCTCCTGTAGC
The DNA here is from genome assembly GCA_016763235.1 of Pseudomonadales bacterium. GTDB lineage: Bacteria > Pseudomonadota > Gammaproteobacteria > Pseudomonadales > UBA3067 > UBA3067. The sequence continues at coordinate 3,841 of JAESUE010000015.1, read as the reverse complement.
GATCCAGTTTTGCATTACATCTGCCGCTGAATTCAGAGCGTAAAACGAATTCCAATTGTGGCCTTCCATTAATGCGTAGGTTTCCATTTTTCGACTGGCTGATATATAAATATAGAGGTTTACTACTGAAAGTATTGGCATCCACAACTGAATCCATATTAATAATGCAAAATACTTTCCGGCTAACTGAACTCCCCTAGAGCCGAGTACAATAACAAACGCCATTATGGGTGTTACTGCATAAATAAAGGCCTCAAAGAACGCTAGCATTGGCCTTACGATGGTCATGAACAAACTTTGTTCTGCTGCCCATTGGGTATTTCGTTGCTGAATAGCTTGATTAATCATTAAAGCGCCGGACATGTCTTGGTTTAGATCGTATTTTCCGGAAGTAGCTTGTTTGACTATAGGATCAAGGATCGCAATTTTCATATAGTCTTGTGCAGTTATTCCGGCACTAAGTAGAGATGCAAGCGCTGTTTGAGTTTTTGTGGAAGAATCTTCGCCCGTAGGAAGATTGTTGGAATCAAAGCCTAAAATAGCATCGAAAGCTTTTTTTGTTTGATCACCTACATTCGTTTTATTGTCAAGTTGATTCCAACCTTCAGCGCAATCTACATTCTCTCCATCAGGGAATGCAGGATCAGTATATATTCGCGTTCCAAAAAGTATGGCATCAAATCTCAAAGCCACTTGATATTGATCTGTGGCAAATTCATCGGCAGTCATGATACCTAGATCAATTTTCCTTAGCGTACAATCTCTAATATAATTTACCCAACTTTTACGAAGATCGACACCACCGCCTGCATCTTTGTTAAGACCTCGCCAAATGCCGCCGTTTGTAGCTTCACTACGAATATCATTAAGAATTCTTAGTGACTCACCAAATTCAGTTTGAGTCACCCTAGGAATAATTGGGCCATAGCTCACCTCAAATAGCTCGGTAATCTTGAAACCAATGAGAGATATGATCCCTCCCGCTGCCGCAGCTCCCATCGGTACATTGTCAACAACAGCAACATTTCCAGTATAAGTGTCTTCTATAAGCACGCGAGAAGTCGGAATAAACATAGTGGACCATATAATGTACCCAAGTAAAACGTGTTGAAATTCAATTTCACGTCCGCCTTTTGCAATGGCACTCAGAATGGTTGAAAACACGCCCACTAGTAAGCCAACTTGAATCATTGCCCCAAAATCATCAGTGTCAGTAATCATTGCAAGAGAAATCAGTACCTGCTCAAGAAACTCTGAATCACCTATCGAATAAATAGTAAATTCCATTAATCCCTCTCCTATCGCTTCTGCTTATTTGAATCGTTGGTAACGTATCTAGGTTTTCTTATGTTCTTGAGAATACTAGAGTAATGTTCTTCAAGTTCTGCAATTGGCCTAATATCCCAGGTCAGAAGATCATATTCTGCTTGTAGGTTTTTTCTCGACTTATCAATCTCCTGCATTGCTTTCTCTTTATAGGTACTCTCATGGTTAGCCAGCGCCATATCTACCGCAGAGTATGCGGCTTCGACAAATCGGTGAATATATTCAAGGGTAATAGAATCAATCGAATCTTCTACAAGTTGAACTGCTGCATCAGGTGATAAAGGGGCTAATGTAAAAATCTTTGACCCAATTGAATGAGGCATACCAGCAATGATATTTTTTTGCTGATCAGAAAGCTCAGCGTTAACATTTTTCATTCTTATTCTATTTATTAATCCAGTTGGCCCCGTAAAAGCCTGGAGAATTTTTTCTTTTAGTCCTTCAATAATTTGTGGCTTAGTATCGCTAGGCTGGATTCTGCAGTAGTCTGTTTCATCATCTGCGCTACAATCGTAGATTCGCTTATTTTGTGCTCCCTCCATTAAATCGACTATCTCTAGCAGATTCCCAGGCAGTGCCCATATTTTAGTGGTTTTACCTTGATTATCTTTTCCGTCTTCGAGATCCCCAACTACGACCGTTCCAGTCATCGACATAATCGTTTCTATTAGCTCGTCATCGCCATTTGTAAACCAATTTCGGGCATTATGTTGGGTTAGAGCCTTGTATACAACGGAGCCTGTCTTCTTATTGAATTCATCAATGTCTGAATCCTTACTCCGTTCGGCGGCAGTAAGAGACTGAGTTATACTCTTTTTCAAGTCTCCAAAATCATCTCCAATGCCAGTTAATGTACCTGTAATACTATGCTCGTTTGCTTCTTTCTCCTTCCAGCCAGCAGCATTAAAGGTATCGTTAACAATGCCTTGGGCTAACTGGCATGAATTCGATAGAGCATCATTCATCTTCTGCAACTTTGTTTGCAATTCATTCATCCATTTCATACAGTCTGGACACATATTGTCCATAGCTAATTGAAATGCATAACCTTTGGCATTTGCAGCTACCGCTCGAAGTAGTTGGACTATCTGATCTGAGTTTACAAAGCTAAAGCTACCACCAAAAACATCAATACCTCCACAACCTCCTCGAGCCGATGGCAGTCTCATTGAGACAAGATTTTGATCAACTATTTGCGACTTATACGTATATCTTCCACCAAAAAAGGCAGATCTGCGTTGTGTTTCATAAGCACCGGGCGGGGAATAGTTTTCCATCTCTAGAAAAATATTGTCTAACTGAGATTGCATTCCTGAAGAATACGATGTTGGACAAATAGTTAATAAAGAAATAGCTAATGTGATTCATAATAAAACGGTATTCATGACTATGAACCTCCATTAAAGGCTTTGATAAGATCTTTTGCTTGGATGGGAACTGAGCTAGTTTGTGAGACTTTTTTAAGATCGAAATATAATGTTTTATCAATATTTGCGATTGGCCTGGTACTGTTGAAGTCTTTTTCACTAATAACCCCTAAACGTTTTGCGCCAACAAGGATGCGTTTTTGAAGGTCAGTATAACTAACTGGTGCCTGGCTAATTACATCGAAAGTTCCATCTGGACGGAGCAAGGCTATAGCTGGAGTAGTGGTAATTCCCAATTGTTTAGCATGCCCAGAATCAAATTTGATATCCTTATCCTGTAGCTCTGGCGGTAGTTGTTCTATCGCGATCTTTACTACGTCAAACTCATAATTTCGAGTGAGCATATCTATAATGCTTGACTGAATAACGCTGTTTTCTGTGCCGTCCATGAAAAAGAAGAGACCGGTGTTCTGACTGATATCACTTATCACAGCTTTGTGGTTGTCGGTTGCTAAATCATCAAGTTTTCTATTCGCAAAAGTAGCTGTTGGCCGTCTGTTGATCTCGTCAAACATTGAATGCCCAACAGTAGCGTCCTGAGATGCATCCATGAAGGCGAACGATTTATCCATCGCATATCGCTGTATGTAGAGAAAAACGGTAATATTCTCTGGGGTAGGATTGTCAATTGCAGCATCAAGGTAGTGTTGCATATTCTCTCTTATCCACGCAGATGAGAGTGGGGGAGGGCCTTCTGGTGCACTTTCAGGTTTGGATTTGGCAACTGGTGCTGGCTTAGGTTCTGGTTTTTTAACCTCTTCAATCTCTTCTGGTTCAGCTTCTTCTTTATACCAAAAGAAACCCTCTCCTTTACGATCTAACCATCGCTCAGCGGGTTTCCCTGCACTATCAGCGAAAGATATTCCACTGGCGACTAAAAAAAGACACCCTATAAAAAATTGAGACATTGGCAACACTCCAAAAAGACAATCCGGCAAGCTGGAACTTTAACCCAACACCTCAGAATCATTGCTCTGCAGACGGCCCCTAAAAGGGGGTGTGAAGATATATTTGGATACGAATGCCTTTCATTTAAGAAATGCGTAGGATTGAACCCAAAATTCAATTGAAATCCGTTTGGTTCTGAT
>JAESUE010000184.1 GCA_016763235.1 Pseudomonadales bacterium | reverse complement strand
TTTTTCGCCACCACTTTTCGATAATCATCGACCCAGCCAACCCCGCCGAACGCAAACATTACAAAAAGAACAGCCCAAACATAATGTATACGTAAATCGGCCCACAATAGAGTGCTCACCATAATTGCGAGAATGATTAAAGCACCACCCATTGTAGGAGTGCCTGCTTTTACCAAATGGGTTTGCGGCCCATCATCACGTATTGCTTGACCAACCTGATGAAAATTTAGTTTTCTAATCACATAAGGGCCGAAAACCAAGGCAATCATTAATGCTGTCAAAGCACCCAATATCGCCCGTAATGTCAAAGAATTAAAGGCTGAAAACCGGACATCGTATTGCACCAAATATTCTGCTAACAATAGAAACATTTACGCTGCACTCTCTTTGATCGCATTGACCACATTTTCCATGTAAGCAGACCTAGAGCCTTTCACTAATACCACCATTCCTGTTTTTAAATAATCTGCCAACGCATTGATTAACTCTTCTTGCTTTTCAAAACTAACACCCTGCTTACCAAAGCCCGCTATAACATCCCTTGCGTATTGCCCTACGGCCAACACTTGGTGAACACCTTTTTCCTTTGCTTTCAGCCCAACCTGAAAATGATATTCGTCTGCCTTTTCACCTAGCTCACCCATATCACCCAAGATCAATATTTTTTCATTTGGGTAAGTCGATAGCAGATCGATCGCTGCATTGACCGAATGCGGGCTGGCGTTATAAGTGTCATCAATAAGAAGTACATCAAAGGCATTTTCCGAAATAGTATTTAAGCGCCCTGAGGCAGGCTTCACTTTATTCAAGCCGATTTGAATTGCGTCATTCGCCACACCCAAACTCTTCGCTGCCGCCGTTACTAATAGGCCATTAATAACGTTATGAAACCCCAGCAAGGCAGAAGAAATATGTATGCGATTAGAATCTGAGCAGATGTCGTAGCTGTACGCATTTGACTCCGTTAGGCAGACATTCTCCAGCCAATAATTCGCATGCCTTGAATTATTGGCTGGATGAATATCCTTAGAGCAAATCAACAAGCTACTTCCCGTTTTTTTAATTTGCTTAAGCCACGAATCACTGTTTAGATCATCGCCATTTACGATGGCAACACCCTTCTCATTCAAACATTTGTATATCTCGCCTTTTTCCCGAGCCACATTTGAGATGCTGCCAAAACCTTCAACATGAACCGCCGCTGCATTCGTGATGATGGCAACATCAGGATGAACAAGCTTCGCTGTATAGGCAATTTCACCCATTGCATTCGCACCCAATTCCACCACTGCAAAGCGATGCGACGCATTCAAGCGCAAGAGAGTCAGTGGAACACCAATATCATTATTAAGATTGCCATAAGTAGCCAGCGTCGGCGCTACCTCGGATAATATGGCAGCCAACATTTCTTTAACCGTTGTTTTTCCACAACTGCCAGTGATAGCAATAACGTTAAGGTTATCAAACTGCATTCGCCATGCTTCGGCCATTAAACCCAATGCAATACGGGTGTCTTTAACAACAAGCTGAGGGATTTCTAATGCGCTGTTTTTCTCATCAACGATTGCGGCGACACAACCTTTGTTAATCGCTTCATTCAAATAGCTGTGGCCATTAAAACTTGGGCCTCTCAGGGCAACAAATAAATCACCTGTTTCCAAAGTCCTCGTATCGGTGCTGACGCGACTTATTGAAACATCATCGATGCACTCGCTACTGGAAAGCTGCACGTTAATGGCTTTGGAAATTTCAGATAACAACATTAGGCAGCCCTCCTTTCTAATGCAGACCTTACAATTTTATAGTCTGAAAATTCGAAACGCTGCCCGTTTATTTCCTGATATGTTTCAGCCCCTTTACCAGCGATTAATACAACATCCTCTTTTTGGGCCATATTGATTGCGTAAGCGATGGCTTCCGCACGATCAGGAATAACAACAACACTCTCTGAAGGAGGAACATTAGCCAAAATCTGTTCGCAGATAAGTGTTACGGACTCATCCCGAGGATTATCGGCTGTCACGATAAGCTGATCCGCTTGTTTCCAGGCAATATCACCCATTTCTGAACGCTTACCCTGATCGCGATTACCGCCGCAACCAAACACACAAATCACTTTTCCCGAACTATAGTTTTTCGCTGCTGAGAGTGCACAATGAAGTGCATCAGGCGTATGGGCATAATCAATAAAAACCTTAGGCTGCTGGTTGCCACCTAGCTTATCCATACGACCGGGTACACCATGAACCTGACTCAATGCATATAATGCATCGTCTAGTGGGAAATCCAGCACCAGAAGCCCAGCGAGTACAATGATTAAATTGTAAACGTTAAACTCGCCATACAAATTTGAATTACAAAGCTGGCCACTACCCCAACTGGATTCTATGGTGATTATTATTGCTTCATCATTAATTTCTGTATTAAGGATTTTAATACCAAGACATGTTTCAAGATCGGTGTTTTTCCCAACGCTGACCAAACGGATAGACGAATTTTTTTTCACACGTTCAAAAATATCGCATGAAGCAGAGTCATCCACATTGATAATTCCATAACGTAATGCAGGCACCGAGAAAAGTTTTTCTTTTGATTCAATATAGTGCTCAATGCTACCGTGATAATCGAGGTGGTCACGGCTAATATTCGTCAAAATCGCCGTATGATAATCAACCCCATTAATGCGCCCTTGATCAAGGCCGTGGGATGAAACCTCCATGGCAATATAACTTGCACCTTGGCCTGCCATCGCTGCGAGCTGTTGTTGCAAACTAACGGGGTCAGGCGTGGTGTTTTTATTTTCCTGTAAATCACCCCATAAACCAGAACCTAAGGTGCCAATTAGTCCTGATTTTTCACCAAGGAACGTTAATGCTTCAGATAACAGGTGGCTACAAGTCGTTTTCCCGTTTGTACCAGTAATACCAAGCACTCTCAGCTTTTGAGACGGTTGATCATAAAAATTAGCAGCAAAAAGACCTGCTTTTTTCACCAGGTTTTTAACCGGTATTATTCGGACATTGCTAAACTTATTATTCAGCGTATTTAGCGATGCCCTGAGGGATGTATTACATCCCAGCTCTTCATAGAATACCGCTACAGCCCCTTGCTCAATTGCCGCCGTTATAAATTCTCGACCATCAGAAATAACGCCAGGAAAAGCTAAAAACAAATCACCTTTTTTTATCTTGCGCGAATCTATCTGAATACCGTGTATCGCCGGGTTACACTCAGCAACAACGTCCACTAATGAACCTGCAATATCAGACAAACACTTAATCGGGCTATTTAAACTGTTTTTCACAGAACAGCCCCCAAAGATTTATTTATTTGAGATACTCGAAGCGGCAAATCATCGGGTTGAGCGTCAAGAAGAGGCAGTACTTGTTTCATTATGCTGGCAAATACCGGCGCCGCCACTGAGCCACCATAATACTCTCTACCCTTGGGGTTGTTCACAACAATCACAGCGACTACTTTTGGGTCACTTGCTGGGGCAATGCCAGCAAAAAGAGAACGATATTTATTTTCTGAGTACCCTTCGCTACTGGTAAGGTAGACCGTGCCTGTTTTCCCTGCGATACGATACCCTTCGACGTGAGCACGCGAAGCAGTACCTCTCCGGCTTACCACTGTTTCAAGCATTTTCACTACTTTTTTTGCTGTCGAAGCATTCATCACTTGTTCACCCTCCGGCACTTTATCCAGCTTCAGCAAAGAAACTGGATGCTGAACACCACCGTTCGCCAACGTAGCATAAGCATGAGCCAGCTGAAGTGCGGTAACTGAAAGCCCGTAACCGTAGGACAAAGTGGCGACCTCGATTTTTTTCCAATTCATATGCACCGGCAGCCTACCCGAGCGCTCACCGGGATAGCCACTGCTGGTGGTCTGGCCCAACCCAACTTGGCGGAACAATCGACTAAGCGCTTCTGGGCCGACTGAAAGTGCTAGTTTTGCAGCACCGACATTACTAGATTTTGTAAGAATTTTTTCTACGCTAATCGGCCCGTAGTAATGAATATCTTCAATTTTTTTCCGGTTAAGATAAATCGGCGATGTTTTCACGATCGTATTAACATCGTATTTGCCTGAATCAAGGGCCGCCGCAATAGTAAATGCTTTAACAGTAGAGCCTGGTTCAAACAAATCGGTAACCGCTCGATTACGCAAGCTGCCGGTTTGAATCTCGGCGCGATTATTGGGATTAAATGCCGGTGAATTCACCATAGATAAAACTTCACCGCTTTTAACATCTAGAATAACGAGTGAACCTGAATCGGCGCGATGCTTTTTTACTGCCAGCTCCAATTCCCGGTATGCAATATGCTGGATTCGCATATCGATACTGAGTTGCAAATCATTACCAGCCTGCGCAGGGGCAATCAAACTCAGATCCTTCACTCTTTGGCCATTGAGATCACTGATGATTTTTTTGGCGCCAGGGCTTCCTCTCAACCATTCGTTATAAGCCAGCTCCATTCCCTCTTGGCCTTTTTCATCAATATTGGCCATACCCACAACATGTGCTGCTATTTCAGCGGCCGGATAAAAACGACCGTATTCTGTACGACTATGAAGACCCGATTTAACCTGAGCGAGAATTTTTTCAGCATCTTGAGGGGCGAGCCCCCGCTTGAGATATAGAAATCCTTTATTGCGATGTTTGTTAATATTTTTACGCAGCGCTTTTAAGGGAATATTGCACGCCAAAGCGATATCTCTAATATGTTGCTCGTGCCCCTGTTTTTGTTTTTTCTGTAAGAGACCTTTTGGGTTTATCCAAAGCGATTGAAGAGGGGTGCTAACAGCAAGCGCCATACCATTTCTATCGGTTATCAAACCACGGTGGGCAGGAATTACTTCCGTTCTAACCACGCGAGCATCACCTTGGCTAAGCAGAAATGGAGCATTATAAACTTGAAGATAATAAGCACGCGCAGAAAGGCCTGCCACTGCTAATATAAAGCAGCTTACGAGGACAACAAAACGACTACTTCCCTGTTTTTTTGCTGTATTCTCTTTTTTCACGGTTTTACGATAACCACCTGATTAACCTCTGGTACAAGCATTTTCAGCTCGCCTTTTGCCTTGTTTTCAATTTCAATAAAAGAACCCAAGGTGCTTTGTTCTAAGAGAAGCTGACTCCATTCAACATCTAATGCATTGCGCTGTTTTTCCAGTGCCTGTAGCTCACCAACGGCCTTGCGCGTTTTGTGCACTGTATGACTTACGAGAATTGCTGAAAAAAGAAAAAACAACAACAGCAACCCGGGCAAGATAAAACCAACAATTTTCGAAATATCTACTTTTGACTCCTGCGCAGCCAAAACTCAATCCTTAACCAGCTTTTCAACAATGCGTAAAACAGCACTTCGGGCGCGAGGATTTTCACTTACTTCCTTCGCATCAGCCCGTACCTTTTTTGCAATATTTTTTACTTCTTTACCAATTTCGCAATCCCTAATAGGTAAGCCACGCGGTAAAACTTCACCATGCGCAAGCCGCTGAAACTTTCGTTTTACCATCCGATCTTCCAAAGAGTGGAAACTAATAACGGAAAGCCTTCCTCTTGGCGTCAATTGCGCGACCGCTTTATCCAGAAATTTCTCCAGGTCTACGAGCTCCCGGTTAATGAAAATCCTGATCCCCTGAAAGCTTCGTGTAGCCGGGTGCTTATGCTTGTCTTTTACCGGCTGAGCATCAGTAATCACTGCCACCAATTGCTGCGTTGTGCGAATAGGCTCGATCTTTCTCTTTTCATCAATGGCGTGCGCTATTCGTTTACCAAAACGCTCTTCGCCAGATTTCTTTAACACTTCAGTCATTTCTTCCACTGAAGCATGGGCCAGCCAATCAGCGGCAGACTCGCCTTCGTCTGGGTTCATCCTCATATCCAAAGGCCCTTCTTTCATAAAACTAAAGCCTCTCTTAGCTTGATCAAGCTGGGGAGATGAAACACCAAGATCGAGCAAAATACCGTCGACCTTTCCCGACAAGCCCTGTTCTTCAAGTATCTCTGCGATTTCTGCGAAAGAGTTTTGCACGATTGAAAACCTTTCATCTCCACCAAAGCGTTCTTTTGCAGCAGCGATGGCTTCGGGGTCTTTGTCAATTGCCAGCAGCCTCCCATTCGCACCTAATTTTGAGAGTATTAAAGCGGAGTGCCCTCCTCGGCCAAACGTGCCATCAACATAAATACCGTTTGGCTGAATATTCAAACCATCCACGGCTTCGTGCAACAAAACTGCTTGGTGACCTACTGAGTCTGTGTCCATTAATAAAATATCCAGCGCCTAAACCAGCCCTATTGCCCGGTATTTAAAGTGGTACATTTTGCGCAGCTTCAGGCAAGCCTTCTTGCTTGCGCACGCCCTTGTCGAGAATCCCGTCTCGAACAGCTTCCCATGTACTTAAATCCCAAACCTCAAACCTTCGCCCCAAACCAACAAGCATGATTTGTTTGTCCAGATCAGCGATAGGCCGTAGCGAGGGGTGAATTAATATTCGTCCGTTGCCATCCATATCCACATCGGTAGCATGCCCTTGCAGAATCATCTGCATTTCCTGCACAGCAGGGTTCGAGCTAGGCAATTCAAAAAGTGCTTGCTCAATTTTTTCCCAATCAGGGTATTTATATAAAAGAAGACACTTACGATCGGTATCACGAGTAAGGATCATATGGCCTTCGCAGTCACGCACCACCTCTTCCCGGTAGCGCGCCGGCAGGACCATACGTCCTTTTGCATCCAAATTAATTTGGCTTGTACCCCGAAACACCTTATCGCCCGCCTAATCCCATTAAACCCACTTTCAACTACTTTAAACCATAGTTTCCCACTTCTAACCACACTATAGGTATTTACAGGGATATGGTCAAGCAAGCGGGCTATTTCAGGGCGCGAGAGAGCTGTATTTTTTCTTTATATTTCAATAAGATAGATAAGGCAAGATAGAAATGACACAGAAAATGCGTAATCTTTGAACAGCTTCACATTTAAAAACAGGAAGCTAGAAGCAAGTCTTAAGGAATCACTTTAAATATGAGAATAATTAGGAATAACAAAGGAGGCGAGCAATATCGAGGGTTATATATGTAAGCGCAAATTCAGATAGAAAGTAAACGAGTCAGCCTGTAAGCCGGGTTCTGTCTGAGATAATCATTCATCTAGGGCTTGCATCACTACAAGCCTCAAGCAACCTACCCAAATCCAGCGCGAGCAGCGCCAATGGATTTCTATTTGGTCTTGCTCCAAGCGGGGTTTACCATGCCACGAAGTGTTGCCACCCGCGCGGTGCGCTCTTACCACACCATTTCACCCTTACCGGCTATTACTACCAAGGCAATAATAACGTAGGCGGTTTATTTTCTGCTGCACTTTCCGTAGGCTCGCGCCCCCCAGGGGTTACCTGGCACTCTGCTCTATGGAGCCCGGACTTTCCTCCCCCTCTTGATAAAAAACCAAGCGGCGGCGATTACCCAGCTGACTCGAAAGAGGATGATGGTATTCAGCCCGCTTTAAGTCAAGCCTTTTTGCTTAAAGCGTAATCATAAAATAACTTCTTCTTTTTACCAAAGAACTTGGCTGCTATCTGCGCTGCACGGTTTGGCGGCAGGTCTGGCAATAAAAGATCCATCAGCTGAGCAGCTTCTATATCTAACACCTCGCCTTTTTCAGCCAGCTTAAAACCTTCAATCATGACAACAAACTCACCCCTCTGCTGATTCCTATCCCCTTTCAGCCAAACCAATTGTTCTGACAACCTCCCATAATGTATGGTTTCAAAGTTTTTTGTCATCTCACGAGCAAAAACAGCTTCACGCTCTTCACCAAAGCTCTCTATAAGCTGAAGACAAAACGAAACAATACGATGAGGGGCTTCATAAAAAACCAAGGTAGACGTCTGTTGCGAAAGCTGGCGAAGCCGCTCTAGCCTCACCCCTGTTTTTTGTGGCAAAAAACCTTCAAACTGAAATCGATCCGTTGCGAGGCCCGATGCGGATAAACCGGCAATCGCTGCGCAAGCACCTGGTATGGGGTAGACAGTGTAGCCGGCTGCGACCACCTTTTTCACCAGCGTATAACCTGGATCACTGATCAAGGGAGTTCCTGCATCAGAAATCAACGCCACTTTACCACCCACTTCAAGCCTTGCGATAATCTCATCTGCCCGCTGGCTTTCATTGTGCTCATGCACCGAAACCAAGGGCTTGTCGATGCCGTAGTGATTAAGGAGCTTACGACTATGTCGCGTATCTTCTACAGCAATACAATCCACTTCCTTAAGTACGTCAATTGCTCTCAACGTTATATCTTGCAAGTTTCCAATTGGCGTAGCGACGATGTATAGATCACCCTTTGACAAAACTATTTCCACCTTTATTTGTTTTTCTGCGCAATAACATACACACACTGCACGATTGAACTTAACCCCAGTTTTTTAGCTTTAGGCACTGAGTGGATCATTTCTTTTTTATCAACCAGGCAAACCTCATACCCCTCAAAGTATTGCTGCACTTCACTTTTAGGAATACTAAAAGGCGGCCCTTGCATCAAGCTTTCATCGTATTCAAACGTCACTAACAACCAGCTTTCGGAGCCTGACAAACCGTTCAGTAACTTTTCCATGTAAGACTTTCTCATACCAAAAGGCAAAGCAACCAACGCACCTCTATCGTAGACAGCCTGAATACTTTCCAGCTCAGATTCAGGAAAACTAAAAATATTGCCACACCAAAGTGCTAACTGATCACTCGTATATAACTGCAAGCCATTTTTACTCTCTACCTGTGGCGAAATAGATTGCTCCGAAAAAAAAGCCTCTACTGCAAGTTTACTCAACTCGACACCAACAACATGCTGCCCCTGCTCCATCAGCCACTTTAAATCCAGACTTTTCCCACATAACGGTACAAGTACTTTTTCTCCCGAGGGAATCGCTAATTGACTCCAGAATTCCAGTAAAACCGGATTGACTTCTGGCATATGAAAACCAATTTCCTGGGTTTCCCAGCAGGTATTCCAAAAATTTTCGTCCATCATTCACCTTACGTTAAGGTTAAAAGGCCTATATTTAGATCAAGGCGTAAGCACTTGTTGATCTAAATCAAGATTTAATTCTTAATCCATCACATAATGGCGCCACATAAATTTATAACGATAATAGTACGTAGTGATTAACCATAGGGGAAACAAATAATGAAAAAAAGTCTTATTGCATTGGCCGTAGCCGCAGCAACAGCTGCTCCAGTAATTACGCAAGCTGCCGCACCTGAAATCAGTGGTTTTGCAGACATTATCTTTACTGTAGTAGATGATACCGCTGACACCCTTAATTCTACCAATTCAGCAGAAAGCAAGTTCACTGTTGATGGTGAAATCGATTTCAAAGGAAATTTAGCCGACGATGTTGCCGTGCAGCTTGACCTAGATATCAATACTACTGCGGGAACCTTTGATTCAGCTGAAATTGAGCAAGCCTTTTTTGGCTGGAGTGTTAATAAAGACGTTACTGTTCTAGGTGGTGTTTTCAACAACCCTGTCGGCTGGGAAGCAGAAGATGCGCCCAACTGGTACCAAACAAGCCAATCTCAAAACCGTAGCATTCTTGATAGCCAAACAACTCTACGCGGTAACAACGTCGCCGGTATTGCCGTTGCCGGAACGGTTGAAAAATTCACACTGACCGCTGCTCTGCTTAACGACTTACAGCAAACAGATGAAGAAAACTCTTTTGCCTTGGTCGTCGGCTTTGCCCCCACTGAAGAACTCAGCCTCGAGGCTGGCATAGTCACGCAAGACAATGACAACCCCGCTAATGGCGGAGCTGGAACAGTCGTTGACCTCAACGCAACGTTTAGCAAAGATGACATCACTGTTGCAGGTGAATTATTGCTGGCAAGTGAAATTATCGATTATTCAGCAATGGGCATGATTAATATGGCTATTCCTGACTCATCCATGTCGGCAACAGTACGTGGCGAACTTATAAGTTTTGACGCGGATATCGATGACACTCTTGCGCTGACATTAGCCGGTCTTTATACCGTTAATGACGCATTGGGCATCGTTGCCGAATTGAAGTATATTGATGGTGAATTCAATGACGGTGACATACAAGTCGTTACTGAGTTTGTTGCTTCTTTCTAAGCTTGCAACATAAACTTGCTGTTAAAATAAAAAAGCGCTTTATTGCGCTTTTTTATTTTCCACCCTCCGGCAATTCTTTCGAGAAAGAGCGTTGTTTGAGGGCGAAATTATTGAGACAAGCCCTTACCAAATAGTTAACACTTCCTTCTGCAAATTTTCCTGACGCATCAACCTGCCCTGCTTCAACACCGGTTAACAGCTCTACCCCCTCATCAATGGTTTCGACGGCATGGATAAAAAACTGCTTTTGAGATGCTGCCTCAAGCACTTCTTTTTTTAACATCAAGTGCTGAATATTTGAAGCGGGAATAATCACACCTTGCGTACCGCTTAAACCTCGTAAACTACAGACATCAAAAAAACCTTCTATTTT
>JAESUE010000183.1 GCA_016763235.1 Pseudomonadales bacterium | reverse complement strand
TGGTAAACCCAAGGTCTCTTAGTAAATTTTTGATAATTCGCCTCATTGTAGAGAAATCATCAACAATGAGTATTTTCATGTTTTTATCCAAGTTTCTCTCCAGCTGCACACTGATTTGCTAGACATCTATCGCTCGTTCTTCCTAAAGTCTAGTATCGCTTTCTATCCTATCCAGCTTTTTTTTTAATTTCGGGTGATTTATGTTTTTTATACACTGCGTCAAGGGGGAAGTATTGGCTAGAAAGGCCTGCTTTATAGGCATTTACCCTATAATAAAACGATAAAATAAAGGGCAAGGAACAGAAAGGAATTAATCGGCTTCCATTTTAGAGCGGATACGGGCTGCAGCCTGACTATGTATCTGGCTCACTCTCGATTCACTCACCCCTAAAATGCTACCAATTTCTTTGAGGTTGAGTTCATCGTCATAATAAAGTGACAGCACCAGCTGTTCTTTTTCCGGCAGGCTTTTAATAATATCTGCTAGGCGGCTCATCAGTGAGTGGTGTTCGACTTGTTCGTGCGGGTTTAGCTCTTGTTGATACAAGGGGAAGTTTGCGGCTTCAAACCCTTCATCGTGGTTCTCCAAATAACTGTCTAGGCTAAACAATTGGCTGCCACGCATATCTTTAAGCATGGAGTGGTATTGCTCCACTGAAATATCCAATTCTTTGGCAATGTCGCTGTCTTTTGAGGTGTACCCTGTTCGCCCTTCCACACGATTCATTGCGCGCGCAATTTCCCGTGTATTTCTATGAACAGATCGCGGGCACCAGTCGCCCCTGCGTATTTCATCCAGTATGGCGCCACGAATTCGAATGCTGGCGAAAGTTTTAAAGCTTGCACCCTTATCGTGGTCAAAGCGTTTTGCCGCATCCAGCAAGCCTTCCATGCCCGCCTGATAGAGGTCATCTGCACACACACTTGCTGGCAAGCGCCCCATCATATGATGAACAATGCGGGAGACTAATGAGGAGTGCTCTTCAACCAGCCGATGCTGAGGGCTTTTGTCTCGCTGACTATACATGATTATCGGCTATGGCCAATTATCCAGACCTTACCGATGTTGCCCTCCTTGCGCTAACTGATCGACAAAAAACTCAAGGTGCCCACGTGGGGTTGTTGGTAATGGCCATTCATTGATTTTATCGGCGAGGTGTTTATAGGCCAAACTCGCCTGACATCGTGGATAAACATCCGCAACCGCTTTTTGACGTTTTACCGCTTTTTTAACGTGATCGTCATAGGGAACCATTCCCATAAAATCTAAGGCCACATCAAGGAAGCGATCGGTCACGCCACAAAGTTTGGAAAACAACTGTTTCGCTTCGACTAAATCTTTCACTTGGTTTGCCAGTATATGGTAGCGAAAAATATCGTGTTCGGACGTTAGCAGCTTAATGAGCGCATAGGCATCGGTAATCGATGCCGGTTCATTGCAAACCACTAAAAGCACTTCCTGAGCGGCTTGCACAAAGCTCACCACGGTATCAGAAATACCTGCTGCGGTATCAATAACCAATACATCGATCTGATCACCGAATTGGCTGAACGCATGAATTAAGCCGCCGTGCTCTCGCGCACCGAGCATGGTCATTTGATGTACGCCAGACGACGCGGGAACTATTCTTATGCCGCAAGGGCCATCGACCACAACATCTTGGATGTCACAGGTACCGTTTAATACATCGGAAATATTATATTTTGTTTTAATTCCCAACATAATATCTATGTTTGCTAAACCGAGGTCTGCATCCATCAACATAACTCGGCGACCTGTTTTCGCCAAAGAAATTGCCAAGTTGACGGAGGTGCTGGTTTTTCCAACACCGCCTTTTCCTCCGGTTACCGCTATGACTTGCACTGGATGAAAACTCATACGTCCTACTCTTATTTGAACCAACCCGTGCTGTTACGGATTGCCCTACATTTAAAGAAATTAGCGTGGTTTAACGCTTTTTACAAAATTAAAGTGCACAAACAAATAGGTTGTCGCACTAAGGCATAGCAGGTTAATCCACGCAGGTATCGATCGACTCATCTTCTGACTCGGTATTTACCACACTCTCTTGACGCGAACGGCCTTCCCTCTCTTCATATTGAGAGAATAGGTCAGTTTTTATTGCAACAGAAGAAATATCATTGAGCACACTCCAACGTCGCGATTTATTGACCAACATCTCCACCAATGAGCTTCCCGGTAATTTAAGCAGTGGCAAGCTGGTTTTTTGACTATGACTAATCGCACACACAGGCAGTTTAGTTTCCACGGCAATACTGAGTGCTTCGGCAATACTGGTGGCTTCATCGGCTTTCGTTAATACGACACCGCTGACATCAAGAAGCAAATAATCCTGTACCATGGCATTAAGTACCGCAAGCTGCTGGGTACAGGAAACAACTAAAATCGTTTTACTGCTTTCCGGAAGTTTTTTCAATAAATGGACTTGTTCAAGCCAGTAATCATCGACGGCTGTAACACCGGCAGTATCAATAAGTATTTTTTTATTTCTTCCGGCCTGTTCAACCCGTGCGATCAAGCGTTCGGCTTTATCTCCGGTAAAGACAGGGATTTGTAATATTTGCCCTAAATGAATAATCTGTTGGCTAGCACCTAAGCGTTGGTTATCTAGCGTAACGAGCACCAAATCGTCACGGCCATATTTTTGAATGTGCTCAATGGCCAACTTGGTGATTAAGGTGGTTTTTCCTACACCGGGAGACCCAATAAAACTAAAACAGCCATATCGCTCATCAAATTCATTTTGGTGGCATTCTATTTCTTGCGACAGAGTGATCAGTGCATTTTTCCACGCAATAGTTTCGCTTTCTGTATCCTTCATTCGTTCGGCAATCTGCACACTTACAATTTCACTAAAGCCAAGCTGCATCAACTTTACTGAGGTCTGTTGCCGAATGCGCACGACCTGTGGAGCAGGTGTGGCATGGGATTTATCCATTGTGTGCCGAAGGCTATCGAGTTGTTTTCTTACATCCGCTAATTCATTTTCATAGCGTTCAGTCATTACATCTAATTCATCAGGGGGCGATTCAAAGCCACTACCTGTTTCAGGATCTATGATTTCTGCTGATGGCTCGCCTATGTGTGAAGCACGAGGTTCTGATGCAGTCTGAGTACCGACATTCGGCGTAATACGAGCGCCGGTATTGTAGTATTCATACGCAGACATCTCTGGCCGAGAAGAAAACTCTTCGCCTTTTGTTGCAGTTTGTATGTTTTCTCCCCCTACCGCTTTTAAGCGCTGCTCCTCTTTTACGACTCGCTGCGCTTTTGGTTCAGCATACTGAGTTGATCGCTATTCTTCTGGATCACCCTGGATCTCCGACAAACGCATTTTACTTCAGGCTTACCGCTTATTCAGCAACGATGTACCGCCTA
>JAESUE010000014.1 GCA_016763235.1 Pseudomonadales bacterium | reverse complement strand
GCTAAGATTCCACCTGCCATAATTTAACTCCTTAAAACAACGCCCATAAAGGCTATCTGTCACTGTACGCAACGGCCAGTTTCATAAAGAAAGGTCAGCAGAAAAATCAACTGTCGAATAATATCTCATTTACTTTATTTGGCCGTTAATTTAGATTACAAGGCCCATCCATTTATACTCACATTTTTAAACATAAGGTCTACAGCAACGGAAAATTTCATGGCATAGTTTTGCTTCGTGCTTTACCAAAGTGCGATAGAAAACTTTTTACGACTGGCTGTTCTTATTAGCTTTCTTTACCCGCACACTCAATCTCAGACTCTAATTCACGAACTCTTTTGACTAAAGGAATAGTGATCCATAAGAACAACATCAAGCAAAACAAGGCTAAAGAATTCTTTTCATCGCAACGTGAAATAGAAAAATAATAAGCACTAGGTAATAGTGCAATTAAAAGGCCTATTAATTCTTTCCAAGAAAAACATTTAAAGTAGCTCATTTTCTCTCCCGTAATCTAATGGTAAGGTGTTTTAACAAACACTTTACGAGAGTCTATTTCGTCTTGTGTTTCACCTAAAACTTGTTTTGAATACCAGATCCCGCCCCAAACAATAATAAGCAAGATATTTTTGTTGAAAACCTTCTTATTTGACCACGATGATTTTACTAACGATGAAATGCTTCCTGCGGAAGCGCCAAGGCCTAGCATAGTCATATATGTGTCGATAGCTGAATGAAATTTTTTCTTGGCTGCCAATTCCTTGTTCGTTAGTGACCATAACCCCCAGTTAGGATTCACAATTACGTCCGTGACCTTAACGGAAAGAGCGCCTATAACCTGAGGGTTTTTTGTAGCATGAATTAATTGCATTACTTGATATTTTTGCAAACGGTCCAAATGCCTATAAACGATCACACCACATAAAATATTAACGCCATCAAGCCCTTGCATTAAATATGGAGGAATGCCAACAATTCTCGACAACTGATTTATTTGCTCACGTACACCACTTGGAATCGTATATGGCAAATCTGTTACAACAGCGTTAAAGTGATTATTCATCACTATCTCCTTGGGTTGGCGAGTGCACAAAAACTAACGCCGCAAATTACCAGCAGAAAAGATCAGAGCGACGAAGGAACGGGTTTTTACATCCGAGTGAGTTTTCTTTGTTAGGGGTGTTTTCATAAATTCATAAAATCTTCCCATGGTATTTCACCCCTAACATTTCGATTATACGGCTTTTGTAAACGACGGGCCTCAAGCGCTCTGCTTGGCGTAATGATGCACTCATAGCAAACTACTTTTATCCCATTCCATGCTGGGGTGCATTTTCAATATAAGATCCCAGTAGCTTGCCAAGTCAGGATAACCTTCTTCTTGCGCACTGGAATCATCCATATCCGCTAGGCTTTCACGCGTCAAATCAGAGGTGATAAACGTCCGCCATCTAGCATAAATATTTCACCTGGGTAGGCATAAACGTCATCTCGCCGCTGCTGGGTTTTAACGCCATCCAAACTGGATTTAATGGACTTTTTGTTTCGCGCCAGCCTATCGACTGAACAGGTTTTCTCTGGATAATCGGACATAATACCTCCTAATGATCGTTTTTTAACGCCATTATGCGCGAGTTTCGGCGTGAGATAAATCGCTACCGCAGCTTTAAACCAACTAAATAGCCACACACCTAGGCCCAATGATCTGGCTCCTACCCGCATTATTTGGCAACGATTGAATTTGCGTACTGATTCTTTCTTTTAACGCCGACACATGCGAAATAACACCAATTAACTTTCCCTCTTGCTACAAACCAGAGAGCGTTTCAAGGGCGGTATCTAGCGCTTCTTCGTCTAAGGTGACGAAACCTTCATCAAGAATCGCTAAGATTCCACCTGCCATAATTTAACTCCTTAAAACAACGCCCATAAAGGCTATCTGTCACTGTACGCAACGGCCAGCTTCATAAAGAAAGGTCACCAGAAAAATCAACGGTCGAACAATATCTCGCTTACTTTATTTAACAGAACATTTCGATTATACGGCTTTTGTAAACGAGGGGCCTCAAGCGCACCACTTTCAGGTGTCACGCTTTCACTGTAACCACTAACAAATAGCACGTTAATATGCGGTGCAATTTCTACCGCCCGTTTCGTCAACTCATAACCGCCCATTTCCGGCATAATGACATCAGTAATCAGAAGATCAATTTTATTATCGCTGATAATATTCAGTGCATCCTGACCATTTTCAGCTGTCATCACTTGATACCCATCTGCAAGTAAAAGTTCTTCTGCCAGAGCCATCAACGCAGGTTCGTCATCCACGACAAGAATAAGCTTATCGTTATTATTTGATGTGGCCTCACTCACCTTAAGATCATTTAATCTATCACCACCCACAATCGAACCTGTATACCGAGGAATATACAAAAAGAACGTTGTGCCTTCATTTGGCTCTGACTCAAGCGTAATGATGCCCTCTGCACGTTTAATAAACCCGTAAACCTGACTCAAACCAAGGCCATTGCCTTGCTCACCCTTTGTAGTAAAAAAAGGATCAAATACCTTTGTTTGATTTTCTTTGCTTATACCAGCCCCAGTGTCTGCAACCTCCAGTACCACGTAGTCTCCAGCGGCTAAGTTTGGTGTATTATGATCTTCGACCAGCGCAGTATAATTATGCGTACTTATTTTCAGGCTTCCGCCATCAGGCATGGCATGTAATGCGTTAATACTTAAATTAACAAGGCAATCTTCAAGTTCTCCCTTATTGACGAAAACCTCCCAAAGATCAGATTGTAAATCAACATCAATAGCGATTTTAGCAGTCAGTGTCTTTTTCAACATATCTACTGAATTCAACACCAAAGAATTTATTTTTACCTTTTCAAAATCACCGGGTTGAGATCCCGCAAAGGAAAGTAGCCGCCTGGTTAAATCAGCACCTCTTTCTGTTGCATGAATAATTTTTTCAACATAATTTTTTAGCTGCTCGTCTTGCTTAACATGCACTGATAAAAGCTCTGCATACCCTAATATTATGCCTAGCATATTATTGTAGTCGTGAGCCACGCCACCTGTGAGCTTTCCTAACGCATCCATTTTCTGACTTCGTCTAAGTTGCTCTGCCTGCTCCTTTTGAATGGTAACATCTGTAGCAATCGTTCCGACAGCATACACCTCGTCGTTTCGATGCAGCTTAAATTTTGACACCAAAAAAGTATGTGCTTTTCCGTCTCGTAAATGTATCTCTTCATACTCTGGCAATTCATCCTCGGCAATCGCTGCCTGATCACTCGCAATATAGTGATCAGCAATTTGTTTACCAAATAGTTGCTGTATCGAGCTTGATGTCACCTCTTCAGGCGTATAATCCAAAAACCCAGCATGTGCTTTATTCGAAAGTAAAAAATTCCCGTGGAGATCCCGTACAGAAATAAGAGAGGGGCTGTTATCAATAATTGATTGCAAAAATTGCCGGCTTTTTCTTATTTCCTCTTGCTGTTTGTATTGCACGGAAATATCGTGAAAAACAAGAATCACACCAATTATTTCATTACCCTCATTAATAATAGGGGCCGCGCTATCAGCAATTTGATACTCTTTATTATTTTTAGATTTTAGCGAAGTATGATTACCCAAACCGACAATTTTTCGAGTTTTAATAACCTTTTCGACGGGGTTTAAAACCTTCTCTCTTGTTTTCGAATTAAAAATATCAAACACATCGCTCAACGGAAGATGCAAAGCATTCGCTTCACTCCAACCCGTAAGTTCTTCAGCGACGGGGTTCATGCGAATAATCTTCCCTTCTGCATCCGTAGTGATAACGGCATCACCAATACTATCAAGAGTGACTGTAAGATTTCGCTCCCTTAAGGAGGCTTTTTTATGTTGCTTGATTAATTGTTCTGTTTTAGATTGAATATTTTCTACGGTCTGATCAAATGTACACGCAAAAAAACCAAGCTCATCAATTCCTTTACTATTAATTCGAACACTGTAATCACCTTGAAGAACCTTTCTAGCGATTTTATTAAAATAATTTATTCGGCGAGTTAGTAAAAAACATAACGACAAGCCCAAGAGCATTGCAAGCACAGCGCTCACTCCGGCTATTGGAAAAGCAACGTCAACAAGATACTGATGAGCCCGCGATTCAATCCAGCCAAGGTCATATTGAAGAAGAACAAAGCCAGATCCACTCTGTTTAATGCTTCCAGGCTGGGCATTCATATTAAGAGGGGCTATGCCAATAAGCTGCCGAGAATGATTTTCAATGTAATAGGAGATCTCCATATTCTTTTTCAGCTCTGAAAGAATATGGAGATCAATATCTTTATTTTCAAATTGGCTCGACAGAGTTTTTCCAACCTGATCCATTTTCGCAGACACCAGCACTTGATTTTTCCCATTAATGACAAGTGCATTCAAAACATTTGGCGAGCCACCAAGCGCAGTGATTTCTTCTTGAATTTGCCTAAAGTCATCTACCCGAAGCAGATAGTTAAGCGTGCTTTGCAGGCGAGACAGTTCATTCTTTGCCGCATATTCAACGTCCTGCTCCAATAGAAGCTGATTTTGATCTGTTATAAAGGCATAAATCACCCGACCCTGAATTGCCATCAATAGAATCACAAGCATAGTAATCAATACGCTAAGATTAATTTTCATATCAATACTACCGTCCATTAAATCGGTGGAACCCGAGCCTTTCTAGCTTGTCATCTACAAGGAATGCGAAAAAATAATCGTGCGACTATATCTTGTGCGCAAACGTCCAATTCATCAAAAAACTATTTTCAAGCGCTCTGCTTCGCGTAATGATGCACCCACACCAAACTCTCTTTATCCCATTCCATGCCGGGGTGCATTTTCAAGATGAGATCACGGTAGCTTGCCAAATCAGGATAACCTTCCGCTTGCGCGCTGGCGTCGTCCATATCCGCCAGGCTTTCACGCGTCAAGCTAGAGATGATAAATTCCTGCCCATCTAGCATAAATGTTTCACCTGGGTAGGCATAAACGCCATCTCGCCGTTGCTGGGTTTTAACTCCCTCTAAACTGGCTTTAATAGATTTTTTGTTTCGCACCAGCCTATCGACTGAACAAGTTTTCTCTGGATAATCGGACATAATACCTCCTATTGAAGTGAGCCTTATCCTAGCACAAAACCCATCGCGCTTTAGATTTTGGTCTAAAAGTGAGCAAAGCCATAATCCATCAGTGGGCTTATTTTTTTACTGATATGAATTCGGAGTCACTATGGTTCCAACCCTAGGTTAATTAGAATTTACCTTTGATTCTACTTAGATCGAATAACGGGCTATTGGATTATTATTTTAAGCAATACAGGCAGTGTAGCTCAATTGAATTCTGCCGCACGAGAGCGATGCTGGCAGCAGAAAAGCCTTTCGGCTAAGCAGTAAGTGGCTCGTCACTTTGAAGCAAGAAATATTCAGCAAAGCCTGTAGCTGTTCAGGTTGCGTTAAAATTTGAGCAAAACAAGGCGACAAATATGCATTTATACGCATAAATGATCATTTTTCAATACCGTTATGTCTTCGGTTTGGCACCCGTATTTCCGCTGTCTTTGTCTTCTAATGCATCCCCATTCACGCCCTTTGCGTAAGCACGGGATAACTCCCGCAAGGATTTCATCTGTTCTCCAAAATTACGACAGCCAGAGCACATCATGACATGGGTTTTAAGCAGTATTTTTTCTTTTAAAGAAAGGTGACGCTCCTGTGATTCAGATAACAGCTGCGTTGATTTTTGGCAGTTCATCATTATTATTTTTCTCCTAGAAACCAGTTATTTTCCAGACAGTCACGTAAACGTAAGCGGGCCCGATAAAGCATGACATGCAGGTTACTAGTAGAAATATTGAGTGTTTCGCATATCTCATTGCTTTCAAGTTCGAGAAGCTCTCGCATCATAAAAACCCGCGCAAGGTTTTCCGGCAAACCATTTAAACAGCTGTCAAAAACCCGCCAAAAGTGTTCGTTTTTTACGGCTTCTGCTGGCTGACTCCACGCGATGGGCCGTTCCTCTGTTTTCCAAAGCCCTTTGCGATCAAAGAGTGTTTCCTGCATTTCGTCGCCATTGTCATCATGGCTTAAGCGACTCGCTGCCACTAAGTTCTGACGTTTACGGAGAATATCCGTAATTTTGTTTTTTAAAATAGCAAACACCCAGGTTTTCAGGGCTGCACGACGATTAAAAGAACCAGCATTTTTTAAAGCGCCTATTAAGGCTTCTTGAACTGCATCTTCTGCGAGATGCTCATCGGATAATTGTAATATGGCAAATTTCATCATGGTAATGCGCAGTTCTTTCAAAAACACAGGGTCGGTAAGATCGGTGCTTGATTCTGCGTGCGTCGGTGTTGCTGCTTTTTTTTGCACTCAATTTTCTCCGTGGATACTTTTTCGTCATGCCGCTTCTTGCAACGATGTTTGTTGCATAAGGTTATCAGAAATGTCGTATCCCTAATAACTCACGTTTCGGAGTTCTCTGAGTAGTTACAACTGATGTGGAAATACCCGCCTCGCTGCTAACCCTGTGTGCCAGAAATATAGGCAGCGGTTAATTGATGGTTGGGCTTTTCAAACAGATTTTGACACTGTCCAAATTCGATCAATTTACCGACACGCTCTTTCATCCAGAAAAAGGCCGCATAGTTCGCGACACGACGCGCTTGCGCTAAGTTGTGAGTAACAATGACCACGGTATATTGCCCGCGTAAACGGATGATAAGAGCTTCAACCACGGCGGAGGATATAGGATCAAGAGCGCTGCAGGGTTCATCCATCAGCAAAATCTCCGGCTCAAGCACCAAAGCCCTTGCGATGCAGAGGCGCTGCTGCTGGCCACCCGATAAGGCCAGGGCCGAGCTGTCTAGTCGATCAGCCACTTCATCCCACAAGCCCACATCCCGTAGAGCGGTTTCAATTTTTTGTGCTCTTATTTTCCGATCATTGACCCCGTGTTCTTTCAAGGGTAAATCCAAATTACGCCGAATGGATAAGGGGAAAGGGTTCGGTTTTTGGAAGATCATTCCAATGCGCCGGCGTAAAGTCAGCACGTCTACCTTGTCGCTCAATAAATCCTCGCCGTCAAACAAGACACTGCCCCGCACTCGGGTTGAAGCAGAAAGGTCGGTTAAGCGATTCAGTGCAGATAAAAAGCTGGTTTTCCCGCAGCCGGACGGACCAATAAGCGCAGTAATACAGCCTTTATAAATATCGAGAGAAACCCCATCGAGCACCGTTTTCTGGCCATAAGCCAGGGATAGGTTTTGTACTTGCAAGTGCGCAATAGGCTCGCAGCAAGGCTCACCTGTGTTCATGCTTCCTAAGGTATAAGGTCGGGTATTAATGGAAGATGTTAAGGTCATAATGCAACGAGCCTCCCTTTGAGCCAACGATTTACCCCAGCTTGGGCAAACGTATTAAGTAAAATAATCAGGGTGATCAAGACGAATGCCGATGCATAGGCCGCGTCATCGCCACCCGTCACATTCATGCTTAAATCGTAAATATGTACGGCTAAGGAGCGACCGGAATCCATAACTGATTCAGGCATTCTATCGACATAACCGCTGGTAAATATCAGCGCTGCGGTTTCAGCAGTGGCGCGTCCAATGCCCAGTATTAAGCCGGTAACAATAGCCGGTGCCGCTGCTGGCAGTAGGATATGCCAAACCGTTGCGCTACGGCTTAAACCTAAGGCCAACGCTCCTTTTCGCCAATCGTTGTTAACTGCCGATAACCCCGACTCGCAGGTGCGAATAAACACCGGCAGAATCATACATGCCAAAGTGAGCCCGCCGGAAACAATGGAAAACCCGAGGCCGAGAAAAATGCTAAAAAAAGCATTACCAAACAGGCCATATACAATGGACGGCACCCCCGTCAGCGCATCAAGCGTTAAACGAATAATATTGGCAAACTCACTTCTCTGCTCAGTAAAATCCGACAACCAAACGGCGACCGCCAAACCTAGAGGAATCGATACAAACAGGGCAACCAGTAAAATAAGTAAGGTTGAAATCAAAATCGGAGCGATTCCGCCGCTACGCCCAGAGTCGCTGGGTTCATCCATTAAAAAGGACCAAGACAGGTGGGAAAGCCCCTTAATAAATACGTCACTCAGCACCCAAAGCAGCATGGCCGCTACCAGTAAAGCACTGGCCCAAATCAACAGAGTAAAACCACGTTCTTTCATCGCATCACCCCCTTTGAGCCTGAGACCGTAATCGAGAAGCCAGCCACGCTAACAACAAAACAAGCAAGGTGAGTAAAAGCCCTGAGGCAAAAAGCCCTGCTCGATGGGTGCCGGTTGCATAGGCCATCTCCAAGGCAATATTGGCGGTAAGTGCTCTTACTGGCGCGAACAAACTGGTAGGGTTTTGCACCACATTACCTGCCACCATTAATACCGCCATGGTTTCACCCAACGCCCGCGCAACTGCCAATAATACGCCACTGATAATGCCCGTTTTTGCCGCAGGGATAAGCACCAATAGAATTTGGCTTTTACGCGTCAAACCCAATGCGGCAGCACCAGCGATTAATTCTTGTGGCACGGCAGTCAGAGCGGCGGCACTGGTCAGTGCCACCGTAGGGAGTATCATCAGCGTTAACACCAAAATTGCCGCAAGCAAGCTAACTCCCGGAGCTTGCCACTGGACGATTAATGGCACCAATTTGGTTAAACCCCAAAGGCCGTAAATTACCGATGGAATCCCCGCAAGTAAATTAAGCATCAGCCGATACACACTGCCCACTGGAGCAGGAGCATAAAACACCAAAAATATCGCACTGCTCACACCCAGAGGCAAGGCCAGCAAAATAGCGCCCACCGTCATGGCGAGTGATGCCAGTATCATCGGCGAGATACCGAACAAACCTTCCAAAGGGTACCAAGCATCGTCCACCAAGAAAGACCGCCAAGCGCCATCGTTAATCGCTGGCCACGCTTCCTTAACAAGAAAGCTCAACACGAGTAACAATATCAAGCCACAAAGCACCGCTATAGACATTAATAAGACACTAACGGGTTTGTCGATATGCTTATTCAACATGAGAAACTCACTGTGCTATTTGTTGCACGATTCACCTTACTAAAGTGGATGTTTAGAGCGGCCCTACAGGAACAAAAAACTGCGCTTTAATCAGCCCGTGTACCGCATCAGATTGTGCGAATTTAATAAAGCGCATCGCCAAGGGCGAAGGCTCCCCTTTTACCACCAAGTTAAGCGGCCTCGATAAAGGAAAAAATCCATTCTGTACATTTGCAACAGTGGCGGCATAGCCCCCCATTGGCAGCTGCTTAATCGCAGTGCCACGACCTTCTTCATACTGTGCAGTCCCTACCGATACATAGCCAATAGCACCCGGATTACCCGCAACGGTTTTGATACCTTGCTGGTTATCACCAATCACCACGTGGGCTTTAATTTGGCTATTTTTTAATGAAAAATATTTCAGAAATAATTCCAGGGTCGAATGGCCTTCGGCTTTATTAACAACGGTAATGGGCAAATCTTCGCCGCCGACTTCGCGCCAGTTGTGAATATTCCCCTTATAAATAGCAGTAATCTGCCGCTGGCTCAGTGCTGTAACCGGGTTGGAGCGATGAAGTATGATGCCAATCCCGTCCATGGCGATGGTGTAAGGCTTTAAATCCTGCTCCGATGGTTTTAATTCTCTTGAGGCCATACCAATATCCGCCAAACCCAAACGCGCATCATTAACCCCCCTGGACGAGCCGCCGGTTTGCACATCTATGCGAACTCCGTCATGTTCTTTTTCATACATTTTCGCCATTTCGAGTATCAATGGCGCGACAGTACTCGACCCCGTCAACCTTAGGCGATCGCTCGAGGCCATTGCACCCTGTTGCACAGAAAAACAAAGCAAGGCACACAGGCATAAAACGTTCTTTTTCATCTTATTCTTCTCTCCAAATCTGGGGTTTCAAAAGCCTTGATGGCGCTCAGAACAGCCTCTCGTGAAGGTGACTGTTTATAGCGTTTAACCACACTTTCTACCCGTTGGTGAAGTATCGAAAAACAATCAGAAAAAGCCGCTCGCGCTTGTTTTTCATCTTCCGTAAATACAGCAGGATCGGGCAAGCCCCAATGAACATACTGCCAATTGCCCAAAAATACTGGGCACGCCTCTTTTGCGGCATTATCACAAACTGTTATCACCACATCGAAGAGAGGTGCCTCTGGCGTAGAGAAATCCAGCCAACTTTTGCTGCGATAATTATTTTTTTCGGGATCGAGATTTAATGATGAAATTTGTTCTAAGGCGTAAGGATTTACCTGCTCAGTGGGGTGGCTGCCCGCACTACAGGCCGTGAACAGTGACGCACCCACAGAGTTAAATAACGCTTCGGCCATAATGCTGCGGGCAGAATTCCCCGTGCAGAGGATAAGAATAGAAAACCTTCCCTCTGCAGATTCGTGAGGAAAAGCACGCTCTAACAACATGCGGCACCACCTTCTGCGGGTATATCGCTATCAAACGGCAGCGCTGAACCGCAGCCTTCAAAAATCCCGAAGTGCTGACTGAAATCACCAATAAATTGGAAGTGCTCGAAAAAGCGGGTGTCTTTTAACATGCGCCAGGTATTGCCACACACGGGAAAAATTTTCCCAGTTTCAATGAAGTGGTGCTTATCCAACATAAAACTGTGCGCTTGGTTTGCAATCGTGCCCAAATAAATAACGGCTTGCCCATAATCTTCGCAGGCCGATTCCAGTTCATCCAGTTTAAATAAACGATAAGTAGCAGAAAAAAATTGCAGATTACCTGTTTTGGCTGACAACTGACTATCGGTGATCAGCAAGGGACGATCTTCCACCAAACGTGGGTCGGCAAAACCGGTCGTTTTAGCCACGTCATTAAAATCATTCCAATAGAGCGCACCACCCAAACACTCCCCGTAAAGAACCGGATCATTTTTCACCGTTTCAGGGACGCGACGATCAGCATACACATCAGAAAAATAAAACTCACCGCCGGGTTTGAGTAATCGGTGAACCCCGCGTAATACCGCGTCTTTATCGGGCGACAAGTTCACCACGCAATTAGAAACGATAATGTCAAAGCTGCCAGCCTCAAGGTCTAACTCATCCAGTTTTTCGATATAGCCTTTTAAAAAACGCACATTGTCATAGCCGAATTTTTCAGCATGCCAAGACTGATGCGAAGTCGCCACAGCAAGCTGCTCATCCGTCATATCCACACCGACCACTTCCCCAGTCGCACCCACTAACTGCGCCAGCGCATAAACATCACGGCCTGAACCACTGCCTAAATCCAATATTCTGCAACCTTCCAGAAGAGGTGGGCAGACCAA
Organism: Pseudomonadales bacterium; assembly: GCA_016763235.1. Lineage (GTDB taxonomy): Bacteria > Pseudomonadota > Gammaproteobacteria > Pseudomonadales > UBA3067 > UBA3067. Next base: position 483 of record JAESUE010000014.1, on the reverse strand, counting down.
TCCACAGCCGTAATAACGGGACAACACCTCTGGGTGAATATTTGCCAACACCGGCTTCAGCCATTGCGGCATAGCACTGCTATCACAACAAGCCGTGGTTTTTAAATCCGCTGAACTTTGTAATTTCTTGCCATAATAATCTTGTACTACATCGAACATAATGAGATTCCTACTTCAAGTTTTATTGGCTATAGTAATTAGTCGTAGCATGATGAGAGTTCTTACAACTTTTTGAGTTGTTTTTGTCGATCACTTTTAATCGGCTGTTGGTTGGCCTCGATGCTCAAGCATGTGTGCTCTGCACTAGCAGAACTGTTACAATTTATGAAACAAGCACCGTGTAGGTTGGGTACGACTGCATGGATGTAGGAGGTAGAGCAGCGCATGGAGCAGCTGCCGAGAACGAAGTGAAACCCAACATCATGAACGATGGTGCCGGGTTAGGGGTTGGCGCTTTATTTAATCCCGTAGCAATTTTAATTC
>JAESUE010000182.1 GCA_016763235.1 Pseudomonadales bacterium | reverse complement strand
CTATGGAAAAAGAGCTGCATCAGCGCCTCGTTGGACAGGATGAGGCAGTAACGTCTGTTTCTAATGCAATCCGTCGTAGCAGGGCTGGCTTGGCCGATCCCAAGCGCCCTAACGGTTCTTTCCTGTTTCTTGGGCCGACAGGAGTGGGCAAGACGGAGCTGTGTAAAGCCTTGGCGGACTTTCTCTTTGACACAGAAGAGGCCTTGGTGCGCATTGATATGTCAGAGTTTATGGAGAAACACTCTGTATCGCGGCTTATTGGGGCACCTCCAGGGTACGTGGGATATGAGGAAGGGGGCTTTCTTACCGAAGCCGTTCGTCGTCGTCCTTACTCGATCATTCTTTTAGATGAAGTGGAAAAGGCGCATCCTGATGTGTTCAACGTTCTTCTGCAGGTGCTTGATGATGGTCGGTTAACCGATGGCCAGGGCCGTACTGTTGATTTTAAAAATACCGTGATTGTGATGACGTCCAACTTGGGGTCTGACGTGATTCAATCTATGGCGGGAGAAGCTAATTATGATGAGATGAAGGCTGCCGTCATGGAGATTGTAGGGCAGCATTTTCGCCCAGAGTTTATTAATCGCATTGATGATACGGTGGTTTTCCACCCGCTTGATCGCGATCAAATCCGGGGAATTGCATCAAAGGAGCTAGATATTCTAGCCTCTCGTCTTGCAGAGCATGAATTATCGTTTTCCATTTCGGATGAGGCCTTGGGTAAGCTGGTGGAGGTGGGCTACGACCCAGTCTTTGGAGCAAGACCCCTGAAACGAGCGATTCAGCAGTGGATAGAGAACCCGCTTGCAGAGGCTTTGATTAAAGGGCAGTTCCCCCCGGGAGAAAAGGTAAATGTAAGGTTAAAAGAAGGGCGGTTTGAATTCCACTAGTCTGCGTTGAAAGGAGTGCGAGGGTTTGCTGTTGGTCTGAAACTTATCCTCGCGAGCCTTATATTCTTCTGTGTGCTCGCCTAGTTTTCCGCTTACTAGATTAAAGTGCTCAAGCGCTTTATGGGGGTGAGGGCATACCTTTAATTTGTCGTGCAAGTTTAGATGGTGGAATAAAACCTGCCTAATATCCCAGAAGGCTATTTGGCTTGGACTCCACTAGCTGATAATCGTGCTTCCTAGCAGCATTCAGCCAGGCGTTTCTGAGGTCAGGCGAAGTTAAGCTAAAAATACTCCTCCTTAAATCATGCCCCTTTATTGATCTATGTCATGGTGGCATTCAGGATGTTGTATGATTATTTACTGCATGAACTTTGGCGAGGAATGTGTGGTTTTTTAGGCGCTAAAAATAGCGCATTCTGGTTTTTAAGTGTGTTTAGTTCATGGAAATAATGGTAGAGTTCGCCGTTCTAGGAACGAGGGCTCTTCGGAGTTATGTCTTGTTACTGGCTTGGTCGCCATCTTATTTAGTTGTTGAGTGCGCTATTTTGAAATAGATAACGCAGGATGATTTCTATAAGACGGGGCTTCCGCTTAGTGGCTGTAAAGGGCTAAACGTTAAGCTTAGGGCGAGGGTATACCCTTTGATTTGGCGGCATATATTGTGAAAGCTGCAATATGACGTTCTCATGTAGGCAAGGCTGCTGCTCGTAGCAACGCATTGTTTAATATGTGGGGCTAATGAGTTGGCCTGTTATAAAGTTAGTTAGATATAAAAATTAATTAAACTAAGAAAAACTATAAACTGGGGAGGCTAGTATGGGTTATACCGATTCCGTAAAGGATAGCGATAATCAGAGCCATGAAGACACGTCACGCAGTGACGTTTCACAAGATTCTGCAATTTCCACACCTGAGCAACAGCGAAGGATTTTCCGCGCATTTGATTGGATGTTGGTACCAGTCGCATCCATCTTATTGGGTGGTATTGTTGTGTTTTTGGTCGCGCTAACAGTGGGTGACTGGGACTATTGGCAAGATTGGCGCGATCGTCGTTGGTGGCCGCTCGTTACGCCTGTCTCATTAATGGTGGCTCCTGCAGTATTTACGTACTTTTTTTGGAAATACTTTCGTCTTCCTATTGCTGCAACCTCGATTATGATGGGTTATATGATCGCCGCGTGGGTTAGTCGTTATGCTAACTTCCATCTGTTTGCTGATTTCCCAATGGCGTTTGTTTCACCATCGAATTTTATTGGCATGGCGATTATTCTTGATTCCGTTATTCTCTTGACCCGTAGTTTTTATCTGCAGGGGTTTATCGGTGCATTTTTGTTTGGTGTGGTTATTTACCCGCTTAACTGGCCTGCAGCTGCAGCATTTCATACACCATTAGTGTGGGATGGTTACATTGTAACTGCCGCTGACTTAATGGGTTTTATGTATATTCGTACTGCGATGCCAGAGTATGTGCGCATCATCGAAGAATCGACCTTACGAACGTTTGGAGAAGCTGTAACGCCTCTCACCGCGTTTTTTGCTGGCTTTCTTACGATATTGAATTACTACCTTTGGGTATGGATTGGTTCAAAGCTAGCGGTCAGTCGTTGGGCAACAAAGCTTATATAAATAAGAATAAATCGCAGTGGTCAGAGCTAAGTGTATGGGTATCTAAGCTTGGGTCTGACCAAAGGCTAACAAATTAAAAGCGTGGTGAAGATATGATCAAAAAAATGAAAATTTGGCAGTTACCGCTTATGGTAATTTGTCTTGTTGGGTTTCAGCTATACAGTGATGTGGTGCTGGCTCACGGAGAGAGGGCTCAGCAAGCCGGTATACGTATGCGTACGATGTATTGGTGGGACGTTGATGTGCAGCCAACGACAGTAAAAGTAGGTGACATCGTTACTATCACGGGTAAGTTTATGCCATCAAGTTTTTGGCCTGAACATCTTGCCTCCTCTGAGGTAGCTTCTTTTATGAACATTGGTGTGCCTGGCCCAGCGTTTCTGCGCATGCATTCCTATGTGAATGGAACGCCGATGGTGCGCTCGACCCGCTTTTTTAGGGGCAAAGAGTACCACTTTAAAGTTATCCTAAAGGCACGACAGACTGGTGTACCATGTGCATCCTGTTGTCAGTGTTAAAGATACTGGGCCCATAATTGCCTCTGGCGTTTGGATAACAGTGGAAGGCGAGCCTCGTGGAGATGATTTCAAGAACGAAGTAACTACCTTAATGGGAGATACGATCGATCTTGAACATTACGGCATGACAGAAATCCTTTGGTTTAACGCTTTTTGGTTTGTTATGGGTTTTGCATGGTTAGGGTTCTGGTTTATCCGTAAGGATCCCGTTCTTTTGCCTCGTTATGCTTTTCTTGCTGCGGAAGGCGGTGAAGAAAATGCCGGTAGCTTAATATCTATAAAGGATATGGTTGTCTCAGGTTTATTTTTTGGTGTGACGCTGGTAGCTATTGTTATAGGTTATTTGTGGGGGAACGCAAATTACCCTAATACGACGCCGTTGCAAACGGGCAAAGTAGTCACTAATGAACTTGAACCACAGGCAGATGTGGTTGATGTGGTTGTTTCAAATGCTGTTTACCATATTCCAGGTAGAGCATTTAACTTTGACCTTACTATTACCAATAAAGGAGATTCCCCTTTAAGGGTAGGTGATTTTGCTACTGCCGGGGTTCGTTTTGTGAACGCAGAGGTGTTGACAGTGACACCTATTGATAGAACTGACCCAGTATCTCCAGCAGGGTTAATAGTCACTGGGGGAGCAGTTCAGCCAGGCGAAACGCGAACAGTTAGAGTTTCTGCTAATGACGCATTATGGGAAAAATATCGCCTAACAAGCTTGATATATGATCCAGATAGTCGTTTTGGTGGGATGATATTCCTCTATGATGATGAAGGAAATCGCTACTACCACGAAGTTGGTGGAGTAATGATTCCTGATTTCCTAAGTAAAGATTAAGTTTTCTTAGTTAGCTAATTAGACTTATAAGTAACTGAAGGCAGGGTGTTGACGTTCACGCCCTGCCTTTTTAGTATGGGAACTATTAATCTGGGAGAGTTATATGAAAAAAATAAGAATAATGTGTAGAGGGCTTGTCTCAAAAAGTTTGTTGGCCGCATTGGCGCTAGGTGCAGGAGGTTTGGCCTGGGGGCATGGTGGCGTATCAATGAAAGATGATATGTGTCTAATGAAAGTAGGGAATTACAAGGTCCACTTTACGGGGTATCAACCCCAAGCTAGGGCAACCCAAGAGTTTTGTGAAGATATTCCTGTAGTGAGCAAAGCTATATTTGTTATGGATTTTATTGACGATGAGCTGCGCAAGATGGATGTTGATTTCAGGGTGATTAACGATGTTAAAGCCATTGGTGTAAAGGCGGTACTTGCTGATCTGGGTACGAAAGAAGAAATCGAAAAAAATACAGCTTTTTATTATGAAGGTGAGCAGTTCCTCCGCGGGACAATGGCTGTTACCATCGATTTCAAAAAAGAAGGCCAATATATTGGTCTTGTTACCGCCAAAAACCCAGAAACTGGCCGTGAGTATACATCTGTATTCCCCTTTTCTGTTGGCGTGATTAATTACGCAAAATACGTTGTACCAATAGTCTTGATTTTAGTGCTGACAATTGTCTTTTTTGGCATTTTTCTTTATAAATGGAAGAAGCATGAATCGGATCGCGAAGAGGCGGTTTCTTAGGCTACTAGCAATTATAAAAAGAGAGGCGCTGGAAAGATACGACAGCGCTTCGCTCCTTCCTTTCTAGCTTGCTGCAAAAAAATATCGACAGGCTGTGTGGGGTGTATTTTATTTGGTTGGTTGGAGGTGCTGAAATTGAAGAAGTTAGTTTATATAATCCTTGTTCCCGCGTTAGTGTTTGTTGCCTACCTAGTCACACCTAATGACCTTATTCCCAATAAATTAACTGTGGCTTGGGTACAGAGCTTTGGCCCGCCTAGCTACTCTCAACCACCTTCGTCAGAACCTGGTGTCCTTGGTAAGGTTGAAGACCCATGTCCAGAAGATGTTCTTGGTTGGCGTAAGATGCAAACTATTGAAGGGGTGTCGATAAGAGCGTCCAAGGTATGCAAGCCTGATAACCCTTTCGCGGTGGCTGCCTTTGTAAAAGGAACTAACAACGTTTCTCATGGAACGTTAATGCAGTCTGGCTTGACGCCAGATGCCGTGGAGAAAGGGAGGGATCTTGATGGTGATGGTGACCCAGATGAGATTCATATTCGATTAGAAGTGATGGAGCTTAACGGACGATCTCCCGACGACTATGACCCTGTAACTACTTTTGATATAGCCCCAGGAGTACGGCCGGGGTTTTGGGTGTTTGCTCCAAAAACTTTCGGAATGTCCACCGAAGACCTTGAAACTCTGGAGGCGAAAACGGTGCTTCGGGTTCCATCTCCTGTAATTAGAGTTGAGCAAGGGGATACCGTTAAAATCACGTTGGAGAATACGCATTATTTGCCCCATACCATTCATCTACATGGCGTAGATCATCCCTTTGTTGATGAGAACGGGGAAGGTAATGACGGCGTTCCACAAACAGCTGAGCTACCGGTTATGCCTGGAGAGTCAAGAACGTACGATATAACGCCCCGAGCAACGGGTACTATGATGTACCACTGCCACGTCCAGCCTCACACCCACGTAACAATGGGGTTACTTGGTATGTTTGTAGTCGAGGAAAATCGTCCGAATAACTGGGTCCAAACGATGAATATCGGTGCGGGGCATGTACGACACCCGTCTGTTGCAATCAAGGAAGATTATGACCGGGAGTATGACCTTCATTACCAGAGTATCGATAAAGAACTGCATAGCATCGTGCAAAATAACAATGATCCTCGTGTCATCGCAAAGAAAATGAACAGGGGCTACGATATTACCGATGCAGAAACTGATTACTTTCTGTTAAACGGTAAAACTTTTCCCTATACCATTCAAGAATCCCTCGTAATTACGAAGCCTAACGAAAAAGTAAAGCTACGCGTGGCAAATGCAGGGGAGGACGACATTTCATTGCATACGCATGGGCACAAAATGCGTATTACTCATTACGATGGTAATGAGCATGCAAGGGAAGCCCAAATAACGAAAGACGTATTTCATATGGGTTCGGCTGAACGCCTCGACCTTGAAATGACGACTATTGACGACGGCTTTAATAGTTATGGTGAGGGGATCTGGGTAATGCATGATCACAATGAGCGAGCAATAACAAACAATGGCATGCATCCAGGGGGAGGTATCACCGCAATTACATATGAGTCATACCTCAACGAAAATGGCATGCCAAAGTTGCAAGGAGTGGATCCAGCCAAATTTTTTACCGAGGAGTTTCATCGAAGAGAGACACCGGTGTGGATGGACTTTGATGTACGAGGTTTTTATAGTGATATCCTGCCGCGTACTGGCACATTGTGGCGCTTCTTGGTGATAGGGGTGTTGCTTGGTGCTGCTGTATCACTGCTTTCCCTGGTTTTATTTTCCAAAAAGTCAAAATAAGGGGAGGTAGCAATGATGAAAAACTTTTTTAGACGGTCATCCCTATTTTGTTTGTATTTTTTCTGTCTGGCATTTGGCTCGTTAAGCTTTGCGGTAGAGAAGGGGGCAGTAGACCATAGTCAGCATATGGAGCGCGCGGCGGAAACTGCACCGATGGATCACTCGATGCATGAGATGCAAGCTGAAACGATGGATCACAGCCAGCATGGGGGGCATAACCATTCGGATCATAAAATGACCCTTGATGCAGAAGGTATGGTCATGAATTGGAATAATGACCGACTTCCAGATGACTGTGAGTCTATTGCTCGAGAATATCAATTCACTGTTAAGGCGGGTGTTAAATATGCCGTGCCGTTTAACGGTACCGTTTTTGGTTTCGATCAGCATGAGTTCAAAGTGGAGCCTTGTAGCAGGGTGACAGTGACGTTTATAAATGAAGATAAAATCCGTCATCAGTGGATGATGCATGGCTTGCCGAAGTATATTTACCAAGAAGGTATGTTTCACTTGGAGGCCGCGGGTGGAGCAACCAAGACGGGAACATTTATTGTGCCTAGTGATGATAAAACCTATTTGGTACATTGCGATATTGCTCAGCATATGGAAAATGGCATGAAGTCACAGCTGATTGCAGGGAAAGGAAGTGGGAATCTCTCAAGTGTGCCGGGTGTTACGGGTTCTATATGGCCTGATAGGTACCCCGTTCTTGGAGGGGCTTTCGCAATTTTCGGGATTCTTTTGTTAGGGTTCTTTTTTGCTTTTATTTTGGTTAGACGGCTCGCTGCCTGAGCCTCATCGGCCCTCTCTCTGCCAGTTAGAGGTGGGCCACTACTTGGCGCAAAACTCCTTTATTTGTTTTTTCAGTTCAGTTTCCTTTCTGGTCTTTTCTTCATGACTGAGCATTCGGTACTCCCCATCCTTGCCTTTTACCCGAATTCGAGCTCTTTCCTGCATGGTTTTTAGGTTCTCCTTTGCTAATACGCAGTTTTTTGTGCGATGCGCCTTCATGGTTCTCTCTTTTTTGGTTTTTAATTGTTCCTCTTTTTGCTGAGCCTTGCTTTCATTCAGTTGAGCAAGTCTGCTCTTAAGCGTTTTGGCGGATGCAGACGTTTTTTGTGTGGATGCTCGGGTGGAACTGCCTTTTAATTTCGTTGTGGTGGTTTTATATTCAGCGGGTGCTTTGTCGCCATAATGAGTTTCGCCATGACTGTCGGTCCACCTGTAAATATCGGCTTCTACAGTGCTGCCAGTGAAAATGGCTAAGGAAAAAGCCGCGATGGTGATGAATGAGTATTTAGCCATTATTTTAGGGCGCTTTTTAGGAAAAAGGATTCTAGTTACCCTTAATTAAAGTTTAAAAATGACCATTTTGCAGGGAGTTGTGTGCAGAATATCTTTGACTTGGTGTTTGTTGGCTGGAGAAACGAGGGTTTGCACCTTGTATCGGCCAATGAAAATTGTTGATTTAGTTTGCGCGCAGTTGACAAGCTGTGTGGTTATGGCAAAATCTGCTTCCGTTTGAACTAGGCGTGTTCAATGTTTGCTACCGCAAAATTTCCCGCTGGATACCATTGCCTTAACAGGGGCTGTCATCCGTCCTAGTAAGTTTTCCCGCTTGAACTTCTCATTTCTTATCAGTATGAGAGGCCTTGAAAACCCGAATAGCCATAAGCTGGTTGATTCAAGCATTTAACTGACCCCGGTATTAGTTACCACCCAGTCTTGCGGAGGACTAAGGTAGCTAAATCAAAGTAAATTTGTCGTAAATACGACGGTTTAGCAAAGTTGTTAATTTAAATAGCGAGGTTTTTCGTGGAGCTTTTATCTGGTGCTGACCTGCTCATTCGTTCTTTGGAAGAAGAGGGTGTTGAGCAGATTTTTGGTTATCCCGGCGGGTCTGTACTGCATATTTACGATGCACTATTTCGACATAAAACCATTGAACATTTCTTAGTTCGTCATGAGCAAGCTGCAGCGCATATGGCAGATGGTTATGCTCGAGTAACGGGAAAAGTAGGTGTGGTCTTGGCAACCTCTGGTCCAGGAGCTACAAATACTATCACTGGGATTGCAACTGCATATATGGACTCGATCCCAATGGTTATTCTTTCTGGGCAGGTACCGGGTCATCTTATAGGCGAGGACGCATTCCAAGAGACGGATATGCTGGGGGTGTCTCGCCCAATTGTAAAGCATAGCTTTGCTGTCAGGTGCGCTGACCAAATTCCTGAAATCATCAAAAAGGCGTTTTACATAGCGAATACTGGTCGAAAGGGGCCTGTATTAATTGACCTACCAAAAAACGTTACCAACCCTGCAGATCTTTTTGAATACAAAAAGCCTGGAAAGGTGTCCATGCGTTCCTATAACCCAGTATCACGCGGGCATAGCGGGCAAATCAAAAAGGCCGTTGAGGCAATTCTTAAAGCAAAGCGGCCTATTATTTATAGTGGCGGCGGAGTGGTGCAAGGTAACAGCTCCGATTTATTGAATCAGCTGGTTAAAAAGCTTGGTTGCCCGATTACTAGCACGTTAATGGGGCTTGGTTCTTATCCTTGCGATGACGAACAGTTTGTGGGTATGTTGGGTATGCATGGTACCTATGAAGCCAATATGACGATGCATCACTCTGATCTTATTCTTGCCATTGGGGCGCGTTTCGATGACCGTGTCACGAATAATACCGAAAAGTTCTGCCCTGATGCCACCATCATCCATATTGATATTGATCCCACCTCTATTTCTAAGACTATTGTTGCGGACATCCCGATAGTAGGCGCTGTTGATCAGGTTCTAGGCGATATGGTTTCGCAGCTAAACCTACTGAAAGAGAGTGTAGATTCAGAGGCGTTGAGTGCCTGGTGGGAGAGAATTAATGAGTGGCGCGCGAAAGACTGTTTGAAATATGATCCTGCTGGCAGTTCGAAAATGAAGCCGCAACAGGTTGTGGAAATGCTTAGCAAGGTAACGAATGGTGATGCGATAGTGACAACTGACGTTGGTCAGCATCAAATGTTTGCAGCGCAATACTACAAGTTTAAACGCTCTAGGCAGTTTATTACCTCTGGAGGGCTAGGAACGATGGGTTTTGGCTTGCCCTCAGCTATGGGTGTGCAGGTGGCATGTCCCGGTGAAACGGTAGTTTGTGTTACGGGTGAAGGCAGTATCCAAATGAATATTCAGGAGCTCTCCACCTGTCTTCAATATCGTTTGCCAGTGAAAATCATTAATATTAACAACCAAGCTTTGGGGATGGTGAAGCAGTGGCAGGATATGCAATATGACAAGCGTCACTCGCACTCCTATATGGAGTCCTTGCCAGATTTCGTGAAACTGGTAGAGGCTTATGGTCATGTCGGCATGCGCGTAGACCACTTTTCTGACCTTGAGGCTGCGATGGAAGAATGTTTCGCTCTTAAAGATCGTTTGGTGTTTATGGATATCTATGTCGATCCAAATGAGCATGTATATCCTATGAGCATTGCTGGGGGCGCCATGAACGATATGATACTAAGTAAAACGGAGCGAACCTAAATGCGGCGAATAATTTCTATTTTGATGGAAAATGAGCCAGGGGCGCTCTCTCGAATCGTTGGTCTATTTTCTCAGCGTGGATACAACATTGATACACTTACAGTAGCGCCTACGGATGATGAGACTCTTTCAAGGTTAACGCTAACTACTCGTGGTGATGAGCGAAAAATCGAACAGATTACCAAACAGCTTAATAAGCTGATTGAAGTAGCCAAGTTGGTCGATTTAAGTGAAGGCGCGCATATTGAGCGAGAGCTGCTGCTCATTAAGCTGAAAGCAACAGGCGCTCAGCGCGCCGAGATTAAGCGAACAGTGGATATTTTCAGGGGGCAAATTATCGATGTAACCCCCTCTCTATATACCGTACAGTTAGTCGGGGACAGCTCCAAGCTTGATGCATTCGTCGATTCCGTTGGCGAGGGTGCAGTTTTGGAGGTCGTTCGGTCGGGCGTGTCGGGCATTGGGCGTGGGGACAAAGTACTAGCGCTTTAGTCAGTAACGGTTAATACAAATTTAAATTAGAAACTAACTACAGGAAATCACCATGCAGATTTATTACGATAAAGACGCCGACCTATCAATTATTAAAAGTAAAAAAGTTGCAATTCTTGGCTACGGTTCACAAGGGCACGCGCACGCGAACAACCTGAAAGACTCGGGTGTTGATGTGGTTGTAGGTCTGAGGTCGGGCTCATCATCAATTGCTAAAGCTGAAGACATGGGCTTGGTGGTCAAAAGTGTGCCTGAGGCAGTCGCTGAGGCTGACTTGGTAATGGTTCTTACTCCAGATGAATTCCAGTCAAGCCTTTATAATGATGAGATTGAGCCAAACTTAAAGCAAGGCGCGGTATTGGCTTTTGCTCACGGTTTTGCTATTCATTACAATCAGGTGGTGCCGCGTGCAGACCTAGATGTAATAATGATTGCGCCCAAAGCGCCGGGCCATACCGTGCGTAGTGAGTTTGCAAGTGGTCGTGGAATCCCGGATCTAATTGCTATTTATCAAGACCCAACGGGGAAAGCAAAAGATATCGCTCTTTCCTACGCGAGCGCGATTGGCGGTGGTCGTACGGCTATTATTGAAACAACGTTTAAAGATGAGACCGAAACGGATTTATTTGGCGAGCAGGCCGTTCTTTGCGGGGGTGCCGTTGAGCTTGTTAAAGCCGGTTTCGAGACCTTGACCGAGGCGGGTTATGCTCCGGAAATGGCGTACTTTGAATGTTTGCATGAGCTAAAGCTTATCGTAGACCTGATGTACGAAGGCGGGATAGCCAACATGAATTATTCTATATCCAATAACGCAGAATATGGTGAGTATGTTACTGGCCCAGAAATTATAAACGAAGAGTCTAGAGCCGCTATGAGAAATGCCCTTAAGCGCATTCAAAACGGCGAATACGCTAAAATGTTTATTGCTGAAGGGGCGCATAATTACCCATCTATGACCGCTTATCGTCGTAACAATGCGGCGCATCCCATTGAGCAGGTGGGCAGTGAGTTGCGCGCCATGCTGCCTTGGATACATGAAAACAAAATTGTAGATAAGTCTAAAAATTAATTAAATTTTGAGGCCGCCCGTGCGGCGGTTTAGCCAATGGAAAATAAAGAGCTAGAAGAGGAAGGCGTCAACGTCACTT
>JAESUE010000181.1 GCA_016763235.1 Pseudomonadales bacterium | reverse complement strand
CACCATCTACTTGATCTTTATAACCGATGGCGCGGAAGGTGCCATAGGCGGTTTCAATTGAACGGTCGAAAATGCGATCGACGGTTTTTTCGTTGGTCATTCGATACTGGATAAGGTCGGCAATGGTGCCGATTTTTAGTCCGTGTTCTTCGGCAAGTACTTCCAAATCAGGTCGGCGCGCCATGGTGCCGTCTTCATTCATGATTTCTACAATGGCTGCGGAGGGGTCTAATCCGGCAAGGCGTGAAAGGTCACAGCCGGCTTCAGTATGCCCAGCCCGAAAAAGAACGCCTCCGGCTTCTGCCATCAGTGGGAAAATATGGCCAGGTTGTACGATATCTTCTGCGCGCGCATCACGTGCTGTCGCAACGCGAATGGTTTGGGCACGATCGGCAGCAGAAATGCCAGTGGTAACGCCTTCTTTTGCTTCGATGGAAAGGGTGAAGGCGGTGCTGTAGGCGGCTTGGTTATCTTGTACCATTAAAGGTATTTTTAAACGTTCGCAACGATCTTTTGTCATGGTGAGGCAAATTAGACCGCGAGCATGTTTGGCCATGAAGTTGATGTCTTCAGCGCGCACCAACGAGGCCGCCATAATAAGATCGCCCTCATTTTCTCGATCTTCGTCATCCATTAGTACGACCATTTTGCCGCGACGGATGTCTTCGATAATCTCTTCGATTGAGTTCAATTCCATTATTCTTATCTACCTGGCTCATTATTCATGAGCGATTATTTTACAAAGCCGTGCTGGGCAAGAAAATCAAGATTGAGATTGTTTTGTGCTGCTGGTGTTGGCTCACCTGCGCTGGGTAATAGGCGCTCAAGGTAGCGTGCCACTACATCAACTTCAATATTTATTTTGCGCCCCGTTTGCCATTCGCAAAGTGTGGTTTCCTGAACGGTATGGGGGACAATGTTGAGATAGAACAAGTCTCCATCTACGTCATTGCTTGTCAGGCTGACGCCATCAAGACAAATGGAGCCTTTTTTGGCGATATAGCGACTTAAACTGCTCGGTGCTTTAACGGTATAGCGATGGGAGCGCCCATCCATAGAGTGGTCAATGATTTCGCCCACTCCATCGACATGGCCACTGACAATATGGCCGCCCATAGGGGTGGAAGGCGTCAGTGCTTTTTCTAGGTTGACGCGGTCTCCCTTGGCGAGCGTGATCAGGGTGGAATGGCTCAGCGTTTCGCAGGACACATCGGCCCAGAAGCCATCCCCTGGTAATTCCACAACCGTCAGGCATACGCCGTTGGTGGCAATGCTGTCTCCCAGTGCAACATGGGACATATCCAGCTTGCCAGTTCCAATACGCAGGCGCAGGTCACCACCGATGGGGGTGATGGCTTGAATATGGCCGATGGCGTTGATGATTCCTGTGAACATGGGGTCTCGCAGCGGTTTTTTTATTGCGCAGCACGCAAAGGGTTGGCAATTATACGCAAATCTTCACCCACTTGCCGTATATCTTTGAAGTTGAGTTGTAAACAGTCGCTCATTTTTTCCAGTCCGGGTAAATTCAGGCTGGGTTTGGCGGCATGGCCCATAAGTTTTGGGGCCATGTAGAAAATCAATTCATCGACCAGTTCGGCTTGAAGAAAGGCACCTGCCAATGTGGGGCCGGTTTCGACAAGCACTTCATTTACTTCTCGTTCAGCAAGTTTTTTCAGCAAACTGGGTAGATCTATCTGATCGTTAGATTGAATGGTGATGACTTCAGTGCCGAGATTTGGTAGTTCCTTGATTTTATTTTGCTTCGATTGGGCACTGTTTTCGGTGGTGACGACCCATGTTTCGCCTGCTTGTTGAAGTAGCTTTGCAGTGAGGGGAATACGCAACTGGCTGTCCAGTACAATGCGTAAAGGTTGGCGAATCTCTTGCGTTTCCCACAGAGCGGGGGTGTCGCCCAGCCAGTCTGATTTACGCACGGTCATCGAAGGGTTGTCGCTGAGTACAGAGTCGACCCCCATTACGATGGCGCAACTTTGGGCGCGCCAACGTTGCACATCGGCACGGGCAGCGGGGCCGGTGATCCATTTGCTTTCACCGGATGCCATGGCAGTGCGGCCATCAAGGCTGGTGGCCATTTTAACCCGCACGAAGGGTTGTTGGTGCAACATGCGTTTTATAAAACCGGGGTTCAGGTTTTTTGATTCTTCTTCCATCAGTCCCCAGCTAACGTGAATGCCTGCGTCGTGGAGTTTTTTTAAACCCCTGCCCGCTACCTGTGGATTGGGGTCAACCATGGCGGCGATCACTCGTTTTACGCCAGCCTTTATGAGCGCATCGGCGCAAGGTGGTGTTTTTCCGTGATGACTGCAAGGTTCGAGTGTTACGTAAGCCGTGGCACCTTTTGCTTGATCGCCAGCTTGTTTAAGGGCTTCGATTTCAGCATGTTTTCCTCCGGCTTGCTGGTGCCAGCCGCTGGCGATGATGTGCTCGTGTTTGCTTAAAACACAGCCGACACGAGGGTTCGGGGAGGTGGTGTACAAACCATGCCGTGCCAGCTGAATCGCCAAGGCCATGGCGTCGCTATCGTGGCGACTAAAGTTTTGTGGAAGTTGATCAAGAAAAGTGTGCATGGGCATTGCCTGATTCGCTGAGCTGGGCGGCCTCAACAGGCTCCTAGGGTTTTGGTTTTTGCAGCTTGTCGAGTTCTTTGCGAAATTCTTCAATATCCTGAAAGCTGCGGTAAACCGATGCAAAGCGAACATAGGCCACTTCGTCGAGTTCTTTGAGGGATTTCATCACCAGCTCACCAATGAGCGAGGCCTCTACTTCTCTTTCACCTGTGGCGCGCAATTCATTTTTGATGCGGTTCAGGGCCGCGTCGATTTGTTCTATGCTGACGGGGCGTTTTTCTAAAGCGCGTGACATGCCTCGGCGTAGTTTTTCATCATCAAAATGCTGGTAAGTGCCATCTTGTTTAACGACGCGGGGAGTGGACAACTCGGCACTTTCAAAGGTGGTGAAACGTTCGCTGCAGCTCAGGCACTCTCTGCGACGACGCACCTGCGCCCCTTCCGCCACCAAACGGGAGTCCGTAACTTTGGTTTCCTGAGCGAGACAGAAAGGGCAATGCATTATCTATTTCTCGTAAACTGGAAAGCGGGCGCAAAGCTCAGAAACTTTATCGCGTACGGTATCTATCATGGTTTCATCTTCGATATTATCGAGGATGTCGCACATCCAACCCGTGAGTTCAGTGCTTTCTTTTTCACCAAAACCGCGACGGGTCATGGCGGGGGAGCCAATGCGTAATCCGCTGGTGACGAAGGGCGAGCGAGGGTCGTTCGGTACGGCATTTTTGTTGACCGTAATAT
>JAESUE010000180.1 GCA_016763235.1 Pseudomonadales bacterium | reverse complement strand
CTGTTTGTAAGCGGCGAACTTTAGCATATTCCAGCGAATGGTTACACCCTTTGGGGGCTCTTGATAGTGTCGCTATTAAGCCGCTTTAGTCGCGGCCTAATCAATATTTGACACGGTCAAGCTTCCCATAAGCACTCTTCGTAGAAAGCCGTTGTCTCTGAGGTTTGTTCAAACCTGCGCGAGAGGTCGATCTCGGTTTTGGTGTGAGTACGTCTATTCGCTCAGTGTATGTTCTGTTTTAAAAAAGCAGTGTGGCCATTCTGCTTTTAAGTAAGTTGTCGGGGTCGGGGTGGCACTCATTACGCTGAAGTCTGTATGGATGGTTGTTGGTGAGTTGAACGAAGGTGAGTGTTTTACCAGCTTGAGGCTGTCAGATTTACCGCTGGGGTTTTGGCCTAGAAGCCAGCCTAGGGATTTCCCTTTGTTTTGTTTGCTTGGATTTTCATTAAAAAAGTTGTCTATGGCGATCACTAGTGCGTGATCAATAATCTCGTTTTGCAGGTCTGTGAGTGCATGTTGCAGGCAGGCCGCTGTTGTCTCTTGCCCTCCCATCAATGAAACGCTTGGCCCTTTCGCGCCGGTATGTATGCTTAATTGGCTTGCTAATGAGTTCGCGAGGGTGCTGGGAAAGTTTCTTGGGTTGGCAAAATTTATATCATCTTGTATGGCTTGGTGCCAAAAATCTACGGATGTGTGAGCGCCTAAGTTTTGAGTGGCGACATAAACACCGCAACGAGTGATGTCTTGGTGTGAGGGGGCTTTTATTTGGGTTAAAACTGGCTCGTCGATAAACGCTTCAACCCATTCTTTGAGAGCGATCCCGCTGGTGTCACTGGGCGTTTTTTGCGTGGAAAGGTAGGTAAGTATATGCGTGCTGAGAAGTGTTGTTTCGTGACCTGTGTTACTTAATTCCATATTACTTTCCTACTCCGTTTGCAGCAATAACCAAGGCAGAGTTCATTCCTCCAAAACCGTAAGCGCAATTTAATGCGTAGCGCATGTTGCCGTCTGTTGGCAGGGCTTCTTTTGGGAAATATTTCTCGGCTAGCCCGAGGGTGTTATCAAAGGAGTCGAGGCCTACATTTGGTGGGATGATCTGGCGCTTGAGTGCTTCAATGCAGAGGGCGGCCTCTAGTGCTGATGCGGCCCCAAGGCTGTGGCCAATGGCCCCTTTTATGCTGCTGACGTAGGGAATTTTATTTGAGAATACGGTTTCGATGGCGCGGCATTCTGCTGCGTCTGAGACGGGGGTTCCGGTTCCATGAGCCGATACCCAGGTGATCTCTTCAGGGCTTAGTGATGCCTTTTTAAGCGCTGATTCCATAGCGCGCGCCATGCCACTGCCGGTTTTATCGGGGGCGGTGGGATGGTATGCATCGCAGGATAAACCTAAGCCACGAATCTCTGCATAAATCGTTGCACCTCGGTTTACGGCGCTTTCTTTGCTTTCAATAACGAGGAAAGCGGCCCCTTCGCTCATTGTCATGCCATCACGGGATGCATCAAAGGGGCGGCACCCGTGCTCTGACATTGCTCGTGAGCGCATAAACCCTAAGTGTGCGATATTCGAAAATGAATCAACGCCTCCTGCAAGAACTTGGCTGCAAAACCCTTGCTGGATAAGTTCGGCAGCGTAACCAATGGAGTAGTTGCCGGAGGCGCAGGCGCAGGTGTAGGTTCTTTGTGCGCCACCGAGTTGTAATATTTCTGCAAGAGCGCTGGTATAAACACTGCCTAAACCGGGCCGATAATCAGCCTCTGTGCTGCCGATATTTTCTTTGTGCTCGGCTGCGCGCTCAAAAATCGGGCTTTCTCCCATGCATGTGCCGAGGAAGATGGCCATATCTTGTGGGGCAGCCTGGTTTGTTTTTGAATCAAGAAGAGCGGCGTGTTCTAGTGCTTGCCTTGCGGCATGGTAGGCAAGTTTTAGCCCTCGATTGTTTGAAAGTGCGTTTAGTTGGTAGGGTGAGCAATCGAGTGTATGGATCATTGCTGCGGTGGTGTTGCTAAAGCCTTTTTTTTCAAGCAGTGTTTGTTGTTTTATGGCGCGCTTTTTTAGTAATAAGTTGTTAAAAATATCATGGTTTGAAAAGCCTAAAGGGCTAATGGCTCCGATACCTGTTACAACGGCTGTGTGGTTCATAACTCAATTTCCAGCTTTGCACAAACAAAGTCGCTAA
The DNA here is from genome assembly GCA_016763235.1 of Pseudomonadales bacterium. Lineage (GTDB taxonomy): Bacteria > Pseudomonadota > Gammaproteobacteria > Pseudomonadales > UBA3067 > UBA3067. The sequence continues at coordinate 6,411 of JAESUE010000180.1, read as the reverse complement.
CGTCATTGAGGTTGTGCATAAATTCGAAATCTTCATCTTTCGCATGAAATCGAAAGCGTGCTTCGGACCTTGCGACGAATTCAACAATATCTAATGAGTCCATGCCGAGGTCTTCTCCAAATAGGGAGTTTGGACGTATCTCTTTATCGTCTGACATTTTTTTTGTGATGGTTAATACGTAGGTTAATTCCTCTTGTAAGCCTTTAAGGACCTGTTCTTTGGTTTTGATTTGTTCATTGTTAACCATATTTTCTTTCATTACTCATTAATGTTCGCGCACGTTTATCCGCTTGGGGGTGTGCGGTAAGCGGTGCGATGGGATCACCAATTACTCGATAGATATTTAAACTACTTTTCGCTTCGCAGGGCAGTGAGCGTATTACCTGATCAACTGAATTTGCGCCGCCAGATATCGCTCGGCCAATACTGAGTGCCCATCTCATGTTATCAATATGCTGTGTTTTACCCACTGCGCCAATGCTGGCAGCGCATACGCCAAGCAGCGGTAACGATTCAGCAAAAGAAAGCCCGGTATTTTTTCGACTGGCATTTTCGCAGCTTAAAGAAAAAAGCGCACCTAGTGGCTCGTCCCATTCCTTGTTGGCATTTTGAAAATGATGTGTTCGGGTTCCTCTATAACCAACCCAGCCAGTAGAGCGCCCATGTCCTAAATAAACGGCCATCGAGAAGCCTGCATTTAATCCGTCTACCATATCTTCACGCACTAAATGATCACTTGTCCAACGGTAGGATTGCGCTGTATTTTCATGGCCCTGATCTCCTTGAAGGCTTGCTTCTAGGCTATCTGCTAATCGAAGGTAGCGACGGCTCCATTGGGAAAGAATAACGACAGACTTAGGCAGGGTGCTTTTTGTTTTATGACTGTGACGCCGGTGAGATTTACTCGCAGCTGTTGCGAAGGTGGCTAGGTCTTTATCGTTGACATAGGGGATCATGCCAACAACGATTTTCCTTCCACTCTTTGATGTAATGACGGGGCCATCGAGTAGTGTTCGTGGTGAATAACGCCGGTTGGTAACGTAAAGAACGGCATGGGCATCGGTGTCATCGCATAAACGATAAAGTGCCTTTTTGTCTAATACGTTTTCATACTGAACCAAGGTGACATCGTAATTTTGCCGATAACATTCTAGCAGCTCGTGGAGAACAGCCATCGCCCGGCTTGGAGCAACGACTGTAATACGCGCTGTTTTTTCTATGAGGAAGCCTTCGCGCTTCATGCAAGGCTCCTGAACAGATGCGTCATTATGCTGCCAGAGGGCTAACAAAGGGGAGCCAAGCACTTGCGTCAGCGCCATCCCTTAAACGACAGTAGTAGTGTGCTGTGATGCTTGCCTGTTGTTCCCGATTATAATCGGCAAACGTTTTGCCTGCGGCTGCGGCATTGCCTAGTGCTGCGGCTTCACCGGTAAAGTTTGGGGCACCGGCATTGGCTTCTCCATCGCTATAATCGTATCCGTCACCCACGTTTTGATCCCACAGTGCTTCAGCTTGATAGAAAGGGCCATCGTTATCGCCCTGCCATACATGCGTTAACTCATGGATTAGCCAGTCCATGGTGCCATTGCTGGTTGGGTCTCCACTGGGTGGGTTGTTAATGGTGGTTCCTGCTGGGAAATGAATCACGCGCATTGTCGTGATGGCATTGGGGTTTCCTTGTGCCCAGGTGGTTAATTCCGCTAGCCAAGAGCCGACATGTATTTGGATGTCGTTATAGGGTAGGTTGTTGCCAAAAACGCGTTGGGCTTGTTGTCTTTCTGTGGTGGTAAGAGAGCGGAAGCTGCCGGTCATTTCCAAGAGAATACTGGTCGCAGTGAAAACGGCACCGAGGCTGATTTCCAGTGCGCCGTCTAGTATTTCCAGAACAGAGTCACCCAATTCGTAGAGCGTGGCGACCGTTTCACGGTAAGCATCTTCGCCAAGATCTTCTGCGGCTGCCATGATGTCGTTGACGGCTTTCTCTGCGGCCCGTAATGCCCGCACTGCATTTTCAAGAACGCGATCTGGGTGTGCCAAAGTCTCGGCCAATATTGCGCCAATTTCAACACCAAACTCTATCATCGCGCCCACAACCTCGATGGCTGCAGATAATGTGCGCCCCGCCATCCAGGTGACTAGGCTTGCAAGCTCATACCCTGCTTTAAGGGCACCTTTAATAATAGAGCGGACACCTTCAAGAAAATCATTTTCTATATAGGAAAGAATATAACTAACGGAATTTTTTAAACGCTGGGTGACTTCACCTAATAGCTCTAGTGCTGCATCGCCAGCAATTTTTGCCCATTCAATGACTTCGTAAAGTGCGGAGCCAATGGTTTCGACAAGCTCCACCATTCGTTCAAAAAATTGTTCTCCTTGATTAAACGCCCAGTCTAAGGCTTCGGTGACGGAGTGCTTAACAAAACGAATGGCTTTTAGGGTTTCTTCCCAAAGATCTGAGGCGAGGTCTTCACCGCGATCAATCAGCCATTGAAACACTTCACCAACGGGGCCTAAGGCTTGCAGTATTCCATTGACCATGCGACGCAATACAAAGTAGGTTTCCTCGGCAATGCTCTCAAGTAACTCGGCAACCGTTGCGCCTGCATCCAGTGCGGCCTCTATCAAACGAGCAGACAGTTTATAGGTGAATTTCACCATCTCTGCGGCAAATTCTACGATGGTTTTACCAATCTCAAAGGCAGCCTTGATAACCATTTTCAGGGTATCAAACGCTATATTTACAACGGATTTTAATACACTTAATAAGGTTTCGCCGATTTCAAATGCAGCCGCAACGATTTTCTTCATTGCATTCACGCCCAACTGGGCCATTGATATAAAGGCATCAACCAGCGTTGTGCCGGCATCCATAATGCCATCTAAAATCTTGGCACCAATTTCGATCGTAGCATCTGCGACATAAGACATAAAATCAACAAGCTCAATGCCAATGTTTCTTGCACCTCTCGCGACGCGTTCCAAGAATTCCTGACCTACGTTGACGGCCTCATCAAGTAAGCTGCCTAATGTTTCACCCAATTCGGTGAATGCTCTAATGGCTGCGTTAAGTACGTCGGCAGGGCGAGTCACTAATGTCACCAGTATTTCGCCTATGGCTATGCCTAGCGCAAATAACGCTTGAATAGAGTTGCGAATTAAGGTGTATCCAAATTTTGCTGCTTGTTCCAAAATATTGCCGATGGTTTTGCCTATCTCTAATAGGGCTTCAATACCACGTGCAATAATACTGTAGGTTTTAGTCGCCATCCAACTCAAAAATTCACCAAGTTGACGCCCGAGGTTGTCGATGGCGTTTAATGTCATGATGAGGCCTTCTTTTACGAAGGAAAATGCGGCTTCCAGCATTTCAAACATGGCGCGTCCAATATCCTCAAGACCTTTGATTATTTTCTTAAGAACTTGGTAGCCTGCTTGTACTGCCCCTGCGACCATTTCTGTAACGGTTACAGCTGCTTGAAAAAGAGCTTGAACAAGGTCGGCGACTTCTTCCGCAACCCAGTGGACAACATCTACAAGAATTTCGCCTAAGGCACTTGCCAAATCTCCGACGGCATCAATGATTGCTTCAACAGCATCGACGACTGCATCGACTACCGCAGTTACCGCGTCTGATATTGCATCAACCACATCGCCCAAAAACTCGACTACAGCGGAATCTGTGTCACTGTTAGGGTCTTCTATATGATCGTCGTTAACGGCTTGTATTTTTCGCATTTCGGCACCGGCATCACGTAACCAGCCTAGAACATCCTGAATTGCCGCCTCATCTTTTTGTCCGTCATCAGTGGTGATCATGTCTTTCATTAAGGTTTTGCCCTGTTTTCGGGGCAATTGGCTTATGGCGTGTACAACACCCTTTCCTTGTCCTGCAGAGCGGTAGCCTTTTATCAGTTGTCGCCGTTCATCCTGTGGCTTTAAAACAATGTCTTGAAACAGTGCGCGATGTTCGGCAACATTTTTTAACGTAACGGCATAAGCTGCGGCAAGCCTATTTGCATTTTCAGGATTGTGTTCATATTGACGGTGAAACTCTGGTGCTAATTCAGCCGGGTGGAAATTTGTTACGAGAAGCTTTTCAGTAACCAGTGCGCGATTTCGTAATGAAATATCGCCTAATGCTTTTTCAATCCTGTTCATAAATCACCATTAACGTAGTAGTTAGGGAGAGAGTGCGTTGAAATAAGGTGGCAGTTTTAACTGTTAGAAATTTTTTAATGACAGTCCGTTATTTTTAGTAACTATTCAGCGAGCCTTGTAGCTGTTCAGATTGCGTTCAAATTTGAGCTGAATAGTTACTATTTTTAAATCTATTTAAGCGCCCATGATAAGACGTCTTGCTGTTACAGGGAATAACATACGATAGGAAAAAGTACCATTTTATGATCGATATCAAATATAAGTAGGTATCAGTGAGGATTAACGACATGCTTGGGGTGTGGTTGTTGGTTTAGATGTGTCGTTAGAACCGTATATTCACCATAATGCTGTGAATATACGCTACTCCATTAGGCAGTAGGTGCTATTTTGAACTCATGGAGGCTGGGTAATAGACATGATTTTAGCTGCCTTGCAACGAGCTGTTGGAAGGCAGCGTTTTTGTGGGTGTTTATCTCAAGGGGAATTCTGAAAATGCACTTTTCTGCGATAGCTGCGCCAGTTCTGTGCTCGAATCTTCCGGCATGCCTTATACGCTGCGGCTTTTCGTGCGGTGTTTCCTTGCTCCTACGAAAGATGACTATTTTTAGAGGTGCTCGGTAGTACGTCTTGCTGTTACCGCACCGATGCTGACGATTCCCATATTGCTGAGAATACTTATTTTGTCATCTTTTTTCTGGCACAGGCAAGCCTGATTGTTTGGCCTTGTCTCGCCAATTATAAAGGGTTTGCGGTGTCATTCCTTCCTCACGTGCCACCTCGGCAACGGTCATATTGGGTGGTGGTAGTAACTTCTTAAGGATTGCCTCTTTGCGCTCGCACGAATAATGCGACATTTATCACTCACATCCACCCCCTAGTCTTTGATTTTTAGGGGTGGCGACTATCCTGACACAGGGGCTTTATGCAAAACCCCGTCGTTCTTCTTTGACTGGAAAATTTATTCCTGTTGCTTCGTTGCCCGAGTTGGCCGAAGAGGCTCTGGTTAACAAGCTCAAAATCAAGGTTGTGCCTTCCAAAGCGCTAGAGCGCTATAACAGCGGTGAGTCTACACAAGTACCGACAGGCCGTGTCATAGCGGTCAAAGGGCGCGTAAGCCGGAAAATGGCCTATAACGGAAAATCCATAAAGTTTGAATATGTCGCTTGATTTTGAAACCATCAATGAGCTTGCCATCGAGCTGGGTATCGATTCGGCTTTTGTCGAAAAAGACTGGTACTCGGTTCAGGTCTTGAAGGCGATCAGTGCCTATAGCCATGAGGCTATTACGACGATATTTTCCGGTGGTACAAGCCTGTCTAAAGGCCATGGCTTGCTTTAGCGCTTTAACCTGGAGGGTTCTAAAGCGGGATAGAAGGGATAAAAATGATGACCCAGGGATGATCCGTCATCTTCATGATCTGAGTGCTTTAAGCGCAGTTATTGATAATGAGAAGGATCTCTTTATTTCAACTGCCATTTCGTCATTTGATGAGGATCAGAAAACGGGCAACAGGGATACAGGAAAAGGATTTTCGGAGTCACTGAATGAAGCCTTGAAAACCCTTAAAGACGATAAGCTCTATGAAGAAGAATATAGCCAGTTTGTCGATGCTATGTCCTATGCTGATGAAGAGGATATGATTGATTTTAAGGGGGCACTCGCGAACTTTGCATAGCTGATTGGATTTTTCAAATCCGATAATTGATATTTTTTGGCAATATAAGAGAAATTAGATCCAGTCCGCTATTAACCAAGAAGAAACGGCAAGCCTGAAAGATAAGCTAAAGGCAGCGAGGGAAGTGCTGATTTTCCGCCATAGAGGACACGCTGTGTATTACAAGGGAAGTTCAAGCAGGTGCGCGGCAATCAGCAAGATGAACGTACCTTGCTTGCCAAGCGCATTCATGAGTTTAGGCAAATGCAGGAACGAGAGAGAAAGAACTCCATTCGCCCTACTTTTGAACGTGCTGGGCACGACAAATCACAAGATAGAAGTAATCGAGCTGATCGCTCACATAACAGTGAAAACCGCTCTCGTCGCTGTCCACTAAAAGAGCTACACGCACCCGTGAGCGTAAGCCTGAGTAAGCAGACGGAATTCATTAAAAATAGTAACTATTCAGCGAACCCCTGTAACTGTTCAGATTGCGTTAAAATTTGAGCAGAATAAGGCGAAAAATGTGAGTTTATACGCATAAATGATCATTTTTTAACACCGCTATGCACGAATTTGAGCGTGAGCTGAGTAG